>CALIEL010000097.1 GCA_938022235.1 Oribacterium parvum | reverse complement strand
GTAGAGTTTTCCGACCAGCGGGGGATTACCGAGGAAGAGGCGAAAACGATGTTTGTAGACCTTTATCCCGAGGGAGATGACAGCATAGATGATGCCACCCTTTCCTTTTATGTGGAAGTGCTTTCCAAAGAAGATAAGGAAAGACGAAAGGAAGAGGTGGAAAAGGCCTTCTCTGACCCCCTGGTGGATCATTCCTATACCTTGAATTCTTCTAACATTTTCACGGAGGAAGAGTGCGATGAAATTCTCAGAGCATTGAGAAAAGAGCTGGAAAATATGTCTTCCTACTGCAATATCGGTAAGGGAACCATTACCCAATCCGAAACGGAGGATAAGGACTGGATGAATGCTTGGCATGACTTCTTCCATTCCTTTGCTGTGGGAGACTTTTTCATCTGCCCAAGCTGGGAGGAAATCCCGAAGGAAGCAGAGGGGAAAATCCTGCTATCGGTAGACCCGGGCACCACCTTCGGAACGGGACAGCATGAAACCACCAAGCTCTGCCTTCAGGCTTTAGGAAAATACGGAAAGGGAAAGGAAAGGGTTCTGGATTTGGGAACCGGCTCCGGAATTCTGGGCATTGCTGCGCTAAAGATGGGGGCAAAGGAAGTATTCGCCACGGATTTAGACCCTCTATGTGAGGGAGCAGTGGAAGAAAATCTTTTGAAAAATACCCTTTCTAAGGATCAGATGACACTTTTTATCGGAAATATTCTGGGACAGGAAAAGGAAGAGCTGGCCTTTCGGAAAAGCTGTGAAGAAAAGCCCTTTTCCCTGGTTTTAGCCAATATTTTAGCTCCGGTTATCATTGCCTTAGCACCGGAAGTACCGAAGTTTTTGGAAGAAGGAGGAATCTTTATTGCCTCCGGAATTTTGGAAGAAAAGGCGGAGGAAGTTAGAAAGACTCTGAAAGCAGTGAAGGAATGGGAAATTCTGGAAGAGCTGCAGGAAGGGGAGTGGCACGCCTTTATATGTAGGAAAAAGTCATTTTAAGAGAAAGAGTCAGTAGTTTTATTTAAACAAAGTAAAGAATATACAAATCTACCATCTATTTATTAACGCATACAGGAAGAAGCAGAAAGTGAGGTAGAGCTGTTTTTATGATTTATGATTGTCTAATAATTGATGATGAGAAAAGTTTGCTGGATGCTACAAGTGAATATTTGAACTTATTTGGCATAAGTACTGTTACGGCTGAGTCTCAGGAGCAATGTTTTGAAGTTCTTTCCAAGGATAGGGTAAAGTTGATTTTACTGGATATTAACTTAGGTGATGAATCCGGGTTTGAGCTTTGTAAGAAAATCCGTCAAATGACGGATGTACCTATTATTTTTATCAGTGCACGTAGCAGTACGGATGACATGATTTTAGCCTTACATATCGGAGGGGATGATTACATACAAAAACCTTATGCCCTCAGTTATTTGCTTGCCAAAATACAGGTTTTCTTGAAACGATATTATCCGGAAGATAAATTAGACGGCGTGAGCGTGGGAAGATGTGAGGCGGATTTTAAAAAAGAAGAATTATATAGTGCCGGGGAAAGAATAAAGCTGAAAGGAATGGAAAAAAAGTTACTTTTCTATCTCCTGAAAAATCAAGGCAGAACCATATCGAAAGAGGAATTATTCCAAAATGTATGGCAGGATAGTATCACCGGAGATAATACACTAAATGTCCACATTCGCAGATTAAGAGAAAAAATAGAGATAGATCCTAACGAACCGCAAGTTTTAAGGACGGTTTGGGGGATAGGGTACATGTTGACATTAGGAGAAGGACAATGAAAAAAGGGTATCTCTATTTTCTACTAATCTTGATCCTTTCCTGGCTTACCCTAGTATTGTTGGTTTTACCGATAATGAAGAAGCCTAACGATTTTGCTGAGGTAAATTATATCAGAAAGTCAGTGGAAAAAAACTGGGGGCACTGGGAAGACAGTGTTTTTCGAGATAGGAAAAGCAATCTTTCATTCTATGTTATTAATGAGCAGGGAGATATTGTTTACGAATCCATGCTCATGAAGAGACGTGGATTGGAAGACTCTATAAAAAACAAAGATACGATTATAGATATTGTAAAAAACGAGAAAGTAGTGGGAAAGCTTATTGTTTTAAATGAAGATTATGAACGTTACGTTTCGTACAGTATTCGTATGAGAAATATCTATTTACTGATTAACAGTTTGTTTTTTCTTATTATTGCAATCCTGGTATTTGAAATATGGAGAACCATACTTCAACCATTAGACCAATTAAAAGTTTTTGCAGAAAGAATTTCAGATGGAAATCTTGAGATGCCTCTCAGTATTCATAGTAACAATGCTCTTAGTACATTTGCCAATAGCTTTGATATTATGAGAGAGAAGCTTTTAAACGCTAAAATCAATGAGCAAAATGCTCTAAAAAAGAGAAAAGAGCTTATAGCCTCGTTAAGTCATGATATAAAAACGCCGATTGCTTCCATAAAAGCAACTACAGAACTTCTTGCTTTACAAGAGGATAACGAATCCAAAAGAAAAAAGATGATGATAATTATGGATAAAGCGGAGCAAATCAATCTTTTGGCTTCCAATTTATTGCAGTCTACATTAGATGAGTTGGAGGAAATGGAAGTTATTGTAAGAGAAGAATGTAGTGAAGTTGTAACAGATATTATTCGTAGTGCAGATTACAAAAACTATATCAGAGAAATATCCATTCCTTCCTGCATTATAAAAATAGACAAGAATCGGCTATTGCAGGTTTTCGATAACATAATCAATAATTCTTATAAATATGCGAATACGGAGATTACTGTATCTTCCTGTTTTTCCGATCAGTACTTACGAATATCTGTTAGTGATTTTGGAGATTGCATTGAAGAGGAGGAAATCCACTTGGTGGATCAAAGATTTTATAGAGGGAAAAAAGCCAAGGATTTTGCCGGTTCCGGATTGGGCTTATATATTTGCAAAAAGATTATAGATAAAATCGGCGGAAGAATTCGTTTTGATAAAATAGAGAATCAATTTTGTGTAACGATAGATTTGCCATTGGCTTAATCAGATGGATGATACTACAGGAAACTTTCAAAGGAAGACTTCCTGTAGTATTTTTTGTTCGTACAGAGTATTGATTGCAGAGTCTGTATTTTCAGTAGCATTTTAGAAAATGGAATAAAGCAAATCATGGGCATTATATAGTTAAGAATCATGATGAGTCAGTTAAGAATTGTTAAGGAAGAGGCAAAGACTGCTAAGATTTTGAATGATAAAATCAATATAGAAAAAGGGTCGTGCAAGCAGAAATGAAGCATGAAAGGAATGCAAAATGGTGAATCATGATAAAAATATAATCATTAGAACGGAAAAGCTCTGTAAAAGCTTTTCAACGAAAAACCATAGTGAACACATCTTAAAGAATATAGATTTAGAAATTTATGAGAGGGATTTTACTGTGGTTATGGGAGCATCAGGCTCCGGTAAGTCAACTCTTCTCTATATGCTTTCTGGAATGGATAGGCCTTCCTTGGGAAGAGTCTTCTTTAGAGATGAAGAGATTTCCGGTAAATCCAATAATGCGTTATCCGACTTTCGAAAAAATCACTGTGGATTTGTATTCCAACAGATTAATTTGATTCATAATCTTACGGTTCTGGATAACATTGTGCTGTGTGGTCTGTTAAGAAATAAAAATAATGCTGAAGTTATGCAGAAAGCAAAGCGGCTGCTCTCAATGGTTCATATTGAAGAAAAAAATTGGGATAAAAGTCCCTCGGACATTTCAGGAGGTGAAGCACAAAGAGTTGCAGTTGTCCGTGCGGAAATCAATGAGCCGGACATATTGTTTGCAGATGAACCTACAGGAGCACTAAACTCCGAAGCAGGAGGTAGAGTTTTAGATCTATTAAGCAATATTCATCAACAGGGTAGAAGCGTCTTAATGGTTACCCATGACTTTAATGCAGCTTTAAGAGGAAATCGCATACTGTATTTAAAGGATGGAGTGATTTGCGGGGAGTGTAATCTGGGACAATATACAGCAGATAAGGACAAAGAAAGAATAAAACAATTGGATGGCTTTTTAAAGGAAATGGGATGGTAATGATGATAAAAAGAATATTACTTTTTAACCTTTCTAAAATCAAAAAAACTGTTTATGGATCTGTTATCTTTGTTTTCTTGATTGCGGTGTCTTCGCTCTTGATAGGCATATCCTTCTCCATGGAAGATAGCTTTTCTTCCCTGTTTAAGGCTGTTTATAAAGCAACAAACTGTGCAGACTATAGTGCTATATTTCCCAGAGAATACTTAGAAAAGAAAAGAGGGGAAATTGAAGCTTTAATTAAAGAATCAGAAATGAATTCCGCCTATGAAATCGAAGATGCTTTAATTTTTTTAAAAACAGCAATATCTGTAGAAAATGAGGAAGAATTACAGGGCTCGTGGATTATACGGAATTTCGATAGAGACAATCTTTTATCTACTGTCAATGTTGTGGAAAAAATGGAGACTCAGCCGGAGAATGCCATCTTTGTTCCTTATCTGTGCAAGACCTTATTTGGTTTTCAATTAGGAGAAAATTTATCTATAAAATACCTTGGTGAGTATAAGACCTTTATGATTGCCGGTTTTACGGAGGATATTTTATATGGTAATCGAGCTGTTATGGCCTTTGATGTACCGGAGAAAACTTTCTCAGAATTGGAAAATTCTCTTGGAAATGAGAGCCACAGTGCTTTATTGTTGCTTAAGTCTGAAGATAAGGATTTAAAACAAAACTTTATCCCACTCATCAAAGAGGCGCCTTATGGAACCTATACGGATATTGCTTCCGCTAGGTATTCTATGCACTCCACATTACACGTTTACAGTATTGCGATACTTTTCTTTTCTATGGTAACTCTGATAGTGGTTTGTCTGGTAATGTATTTTAGAATTAAAGACAGTTTTTATAAGGATTTTAAAACAATTGGAGTAATGAAAGCCCTAGGCATTAGCGATAGGGAAATTCGACTATCCTTTGTATTCCAATATATTTTCTTAGGCTTTATGGGAAGCGTTCTAGGGATTTTATTATCTGCTGTACTGGCATCCACTTTCATTCCCTCCATAACGGCAGAAAGCGGTATGAAGTGGGTAAATTCTTTTCACGTGATGAGAGGATTAGAAATCCTATTGCTGAATCTATTTATAGTATTTCTATTTGCTTTTCATGCAACCGTTACCGTAAAGAAAATCACTCCGGTAGCAGCTATAAGAGGGCAAAGAGCTAATTATAATGGCGGAATCAGTCATTCATTTTTGGGGAAAATTCCGTTATCCTTAGACTTTTTATCGGCTATCTATTTATTGATTAGTAGAAAGAAACAAAATATAGCCATCTGCTTGATTGTTGCCTTAGCAGTATTATCCTCTTCATTTTTTATCACTTTATTTTCCAATATTGTTCAGAAAGAAGACGGTTTATCGCAAATCAGTGGTATGGAGAAATTTGATATTGTTTTAAAGCCCGGGGAAGAAGCAGATATTCAGAAGCTATATCAGAGAATATCCGATATGGATAACACCAAAGCAGTCATAAAATGCATAGGTCCCGGAGGGGGAGAAATCCTATGTGATAACAATGTAAGTGGAAGAATAACGGTTTATGATGACTATGAGAAATTGGAAAAAATAGGATTATACAAGGGAAGGTATCCTTTCTATGACAATGAAATTGCCATTTCGCTTAATCTCTCCAAGAGTTTAAAAAAAGGAATAGGAGATGTGATTTCAATTAGAAATGATTATCAAGAGCAAGCTCCGGAGGAAGAGTATGTAGTAACCGGACTGACACAAGGCAGCTATACCGGAGGACTGGATGTTTTCTTTAGCTATGAGGGTATCCTAAAAATAGAACCGGATGCCAGGTGGGAATCAATGTATGTATATTTAAAACATGATAGGGATATAGAAGGAGCAATATCGAATATTCAATCTCAAATAGGGGATGAAATTGTTTATATCGAAAATTTCAAAGGGCTGTTTAATAGCCAATTTGCTTCTGTTATAGCCAACGTAAAGGCAATACTCGTCTGGGTACTTTTGCTAAGTATGCTTATTACGCTAACTACAGTGATTTTACTGGTAAAGACAGTTGTGTTGAATAATGAAAGTGATTTTGCGGTGATGAGAGCAATGGGCTTCACCACCTATCAGATAGCAAGGCAGATTTCTATGAGCATCCTGCCGATTTTGATGATGGCTTCCTTTATAGGATATGTGTTGTCATTATTATTCACCAATAGAATTTTGATCCTTATGTTACAAGGAATGGGGATTTATGACTTGCGATTCAATCTTCCTAATGGATATATACTTTGTTATGCAATAATCCTTATAGTATTATCTTACTTCCTGTCCATACTCTATGTATGCAGACAGAGCAAGTACACTCCTAATTATATTATGAATAGAGGGGAGTAAAAAATTGTTTATAAGCTCTTGAGTAAATGCAGTTAATTGAAGAAAGGAGAAAATGATATGAGATTCAAGATTTTAGAAAGAGGCTACTTAACATTTTCAGAAGTCAATTTTTGTGGAATTTTTGGAAACTGCATTACAAGAATCAGATAATGTTCTGGATTTTTAAGAAATGAAGTTGTCGTTTAACTACTTTCATATTGTATATGTTGTTATATCAATACCACGTTAGATTAGTTTAGCAGTTAATTTACTTGAGAGCTTATAAAAATAGATATTTATAGTAGTACTGTAAGAGATTATATTGTCGGGGGTAATATTTTAAAAGAGATTGCATTGGCTTTTGGAAGGACAATTTTTATCATTTATATTCCGACTATAACGTGATTTCTGATAGTTATCTATGGTAGAAAAAGTTGCTAAAACGCTATTAATTAAGGAGAAACAATGGTAGCTTCAAAGTATAATTTATTATTAGATATTGAAGGGAAAGAGTATCTTTTCAATCTGGCATCTCAATGTTTGATTTCTTGTGATCACGATTTAGTCGACTTTTTGTATGGAAATCAGGAAATTTATTTATCAAAAGACGAAGAAACTAGCTTATATGAAAATGGCATTATAGTTGATAGCCATGAATTTGAGGTCTCAAGATTAAAGAGCAATATATCTTCGTTAAAGTTTGATAAAACTAAAATGGCGGCATTTATCTCGACAACATCAGCTTGCAATTTAAATTGTACATATTGTTATCAGGATAGAAGGAAAGAACTTAATTGTAAGAAGTATATGACTGAACGCAATTGGAAAGTGGTTCTTGAATATTTTAAAAATGAAATAAAAACACATAATACTAAATTATTTGCTGTTAGTCTTTTTGGTGGGGAACCAATGTTTAATGATTCTATGTGTCAGCAAATAATTACAGATCTGAGACGTCTAGAAGATGCTTTTCCAGAATTAGTGATTCAGTGTGTATTGATTACCAATGGTACTTTATTTAATGAGAATAATATTAAATTTTACTTGGATAATATAGACAATATCCAAATTACGCTAGACGGAATTAAGGAGATTAATGATTCATTCCGAGTATATCCCAACGGGGAGGGGAGCTTTGACAAGATTATTTCAAGTTTAAAATTAATTAAAAAATATAAAACTTCAGATATTTTGAGTACGATATGTTTGCGAATAAATGTAAACAAAGAAACAGTGAACAAATCTAAAGAGTTGATAGATTATTTAATTGATAATAATCTTGCACAAGCTATTACATCAATAAAATTCCATGAGATATTTGGAACCCAAGGAGAGATCATTTTAGATGGTAATGATGAGAGGGACAATGATATTGAATTGGCAAAAGAAATTGTTAAGTTAAATTATTATTTAATTGAAAATGGGATTAAGGTATTTAAAGAAGTTAGTGGGCTGTGTATTGGTAAATTAGCAAATGGATATACAGTGGATGAACAACTTAACATATATGCTTGTCCTGGGCTATTATATAGTGATGTTCATGGCAAAATAAGTACTGATGGGAAGTTAATTATAGATAATAAGAAATGGTATGATTATCATTTGGAAGAGGCAAAATGTATTAACTTTTGTAAGTATGCTCCAATATGCTATGGAGGATGTACCTGGGCAAAAGGAGAAAATGAAAAGGACTGTATGAGGGATATTTTTGATGCAACTCTTGTGGATAAAATAAAGACTTACATAATATCGCAATATATTTAAGACGCTTCGTTTAACAAGGTATAAAGGGATAAAAATGACAAACTATATTCTAAGATACAAATACTCTATATTCCTTAGTTTTTTCCTTAGTATTTTACTGGGAATAATGGATGTTGGGAAAGGCATAATATTAAAAGAAATTATTGATACTGCAATCACAAATAACAATTCAGGATTTTTGAGAATTATTGTTGTAATCATTATTTTTATCTTGTCAAATATAGTCCTATATGCATCATTTCAGAGACTATCCCTTCTGATAGCGTCTTATATATGTAAAGACATTAAGAATGATTTAATAGGTAATATCATAAATAAACCGGGCTGCGATAATATGGAGTTCATATCTACTGTAAATAAAGATGTAGATTTGATATATGAAAAAAAATTAATCAATCTTTTTATGTTAGTTAGAACAATGTCTTCATTTGTACTTTCGCTCGGCTATTTGATATATGTTAATATATATATTGCAATGTCTGTTGTGGCTTGTGGATTAATTAGTATTTATTTGCCAGGTTTATTTGTAAATAAAAGTTCTGAATTAAAAAATGTATATATAGAAGCTACTGCACAGTTTTTTCGTATGCTAAAAGAACTATTATACGGAATTGAAACTATCAAACTTTTTATGCTTGAAAACGAATATTTAATAAAGCTAAATGATTCAAATAAAAAAGTTGAGGAAAGCAGGTTACGATCTAATTTTTATGATGATTGTATACAGTTATTGGTAACATCTAATGGATTTTTGATCTTGTCTATAAATGTTGTTTTGGCTGCATTTTTATCACATAAAGGCTATTTTTCAATAGGAACTGCTTTGGCAATCATGCAAGTTATGAACTATGTTATTTTGCCTATAAATCAGGGACCATTTTACATTGCCGAAATGAATTCGATTTATCCGATAGAACAAAAAATACTCGGGATACTGGAAAAAGTAACTTATGAGAAAACATTAGATAAAGAGAAAGTATTACAAGAAGAAATTAAAACTATAGAGATAAAAAACCTGAGTTATTGTTATTCGGGTTCTCAAAGTTTTGCAATAGAAAACCTTGATTTATTATTAGAACGAGGTAAAAAGTATGTATTACTAGGAAGTAGTGGGAGTGGTAAAAGCACTTTATTAAAGGTGTTAACAAAGCTTAATAAAGCGTATTCTGGAAAAATAGAAATAGATGGCGAAGAACTTTCTGATATAGATGAAATATCGCTGAGGAAGAAAATTAATTTTGTACAACAGGATCCTTATATATTTCAAGATACATTAGAATTTAATATATGTTTAAGACATGATGTTGAGAAGAAAGAATTGGATAAAGTTATTGAATTGGTAAATCTAAAGGAACTAATTAGAAAATTACCTCATGGAGTAAAAACAGTTTTATCAGATAATGGAAATAATTTATCAGGAGGAGAAAAACAAAAAATAGCAATTGCAAGAGTTTTTATTAGAGAACCAGAGATTATATTTGTGGATGAGGGGATGAGTGCATTGGATACAAAGAATACATACTTTTTGGAAAATATGTTTCTCAAGTATAATGGAACCATTGTTACTATCAGTCATAAGAGCAATCCACAAATTCTGAAACAATACGATCAAATAGTAGTAATGGAGAATTCAAGAATAGTAGCTGTTGGAAATTTTAATCAAGTGGCTCAATCTCCATATTCATATTTGTTAAACGTATAGCAATTCCAAAATTGAACTTATTCTATATTCTAAAAAGTAATGTGAACATTTTATTTGAAGCTTAAATTAATTGTTCGTTGTTAGAATAAGAATTGGAGAAGCAGTAAAAATGTAGGAAAAGACAGTTCTTTCCTTCCGGTATAGGTCTAAAATGGGGGTAATCTGAGCCCGCCGGTACTTACTGAAA
>CALIEL010000096.1 GCA_938022235.1 Oribacterium parvum | reverse complement strand
CTGGAAAGCAGGCAACGGCCGGAATAGGACATACACATTGCTCCGTGTACAAAAGCCTCAATCTCCATCTCCTCCGGGATATGGGCTCTGATTTCCTTAATCTCCGCCAAGCTTAACTCTCTTGCACAAACCACCCTCTTTACACCCAGCTGATGCCAGAAACGGAAGGTTTCATAATTGGTATTATTGGCCTGAGTGGAAATATGAATCTCCACTCCCGGCATCATTTCCTTCGCCAGAAGGAAGGCTCCCGGATCCGCAATCAATACCGCGTCCATCCCTACTTCCTTCAATTCGGAAAAATACTCCCGCATAGGCAGTAAATCCGCATTATGGGCTAAAATATTGGCGGTGACATAGACCTTTACCCCTCTTTCATGGGCATAGTCCACCGCTTCCTTCATCTTTTCCAAACTGAAGTTCTTGGCATTTGCCCGGAGGGAAAATGCCTCTCCTCCCATATAGATGGCATCCGCCCCGTAATGAATGGCGGTTTTCAAGCCCTCCATAGATCCTGCCGGAATTAATAACTCCACTTTTCTCTTCATAATCCTACTTTCTACTCTATGTACTAATGAACTCATTGTATTTATGAATTTTTTGTACTGATGAATACTTTGTACTGATGAGCTCTATGCTTTCTTGATAGACAAACTTACTCCGTCTCCTATAGGCAAAATGGAGCTTTCCAAACTTTGCTCCCTTTGCAAAAGTCTCAGGAACTCCCGCATCCGCTTGTGAATCGTTCTCTGTCTTCTATCCAAATAAAAGCGACTCTCCAACAATAATTCTCCCTGGAGAATATTGTCACAAAAGAGTATACCACCGGGAGACAAGAGTTTCAAAATGGAAGGAAGCCAAAGCGGATATTGAGCCTTGGCCGCATCCAAAAACACAAAGGAAAACTGCTCTTTCTTTTCCAGAAGCTCCTCCAAAATCCTGCTGCCGTCTCCTTCCAGCAGGGTGATTTTATTCTGATAGGGACTTGCCCCGAAGTTCTTTTTCGCCTTTTCGATTCTGGGCGGGAAATTCTCCACCGTTACAATCTCCCCTTCTCCCTCTAAAGCATCCATCATCACCAGAGCGGAATAGCCTACAGCGGTCCCTAATTCCAAAATTTTAGGCTTGTTTTTCGTCTTCAGACAAACACGAAGAAGCGCTGCGGTTTCCTCCCGTAAAATGGGGATGGCCTCCGATAGCGCTTCCTTGCGAATCTCCTCCAGGAAAGCAGTTCTTTCCGGGAGGAAGGATTGTATAAATTGGCTGATTCTGTCTTTTTTATCCAAAGTACTTCCTATTCATTTTCATTTCCGCCACCGATTTCCTGATCCTCTCGGCTTTCCTCGGTGCTCTGGTCTTCCGTCTCAGTAACTAAGTTTTTGTCGCTTAATTCCTGATTCTTCTTTCCCTCCTCGGTAATACTGTCCAGCATTTCCACCTGGGTCATGGCTGTACTCAGAATGTATTTTCCCGGAAGCAACTTACTGTGGTAAAGCTTGGCTTTCAGGGCAAAGGCCTGGGCATTTTGAATCAATCCCAAAGACTTGGCTCTTTCTCCCACTTCCTTCCAGGACTCCCCTTCCTGAATATCCAGAGTAAGCTCTCTGCCCGGGGAGGCTTCCATGGCATGGTCATACATAAGACCATGGCCATAACGATAGGCAACTTGTACCCCCTGCAAAATCAAAAACAAAAGAAATACGAGAAAAAGAAAGCGTACAGATACACTCATCAAGATTTGGGTAAATGCCCTTAAGAAGCTTCTTTTCTCCATTTTCCGTTTATACCTCCATAATTACCGGTAAAATCACAGGATTTCTCTTAATCTTCTTCCAAAGGAAGTCGGACAATCCGTCCTTAATCTGAGTCTTAATCTTACCCCAGTCGCTGACATGGGTGCAAAGGCAGTCGTCCACCACATCCTGCACCGCCACTCTGGCTTCTTCCATTAAGTCCTCAGACTCCCGCACATAGACAAAGCCTCGAGAAATCAAGTCCGGTCCGGCCATCAGATGTCCGGAATATTTTTCCAGGGTAAGAACCACTACAATGATTCCGTTCTGTGCCAGATTCTGACGATCTCTCAGCACGATATTTCCTACATCTCCGATGCCCAATCCGTCCACATAAACTCCGCCGGCCTGCACCTTTTCCTTAATGCTGTAGCTGATTTCTTCTCCATTGGCCGTAAACTCCAGTACATCACCGTTGTCCAGCATCAGGCACTTGTCCTTATCCACACCGACAGATTCCGCCAGCATTGCGGCAGATCTTCTGTGATGAAACTCTCCATGGAAGGGCACTGCATACTTAGGCTTTACCAAGGAATACAAGAGCTTTAAGTCCTCTGCACAGGCGTGGCCGGAAACGTGGGTATCCTGCATAATCACCTTTGCATGGAGCTTACACAACTCATTAACAACCCTGTCTACCGCCCGCTCATTACCGGGGATAGGATGGGAAGACATGACTACCACGTCATTAGGCGTAATACTTACCTTTCTATGCATACCGGTAGCCATACGGGACAGAGCCGCCATGGACTCTCCCTGAGAACCGGTGGTAATCAAAACCGTCTGCTCATCGGGATAATCCTTTAAATTCTCAATGTCAATAAGGGTTCCCTCCGGAATATGAATATACTCCAGCTCGGAAGCCACGGAGATAACATTCACCATGGAACGTCCCTCTACCACAACCTTTCTCTTGTACTTTGCGGCAGTGTCGATAATCTGCTGCACACGGTCCACATTGGAGGCGAAGGTAGCCACAATGATTCTATTGTTCTGATGCTCTGCAAAAATCAAATCAAAGGTTCTTCCCACCGTCTTTTCAGACATGGTAAAGCCCGGCTTTTGGGCATTGGTGGAATCGGAAAGCATAGCCAGAACGCCGTTCTTTCCCAGTTCCGCAAAACGCTGTAAATCTATCTGATCGCCGAAAACAGGCGTGTAGTCCACCTTAAAGTCTCCGGTATGGATAATCACACCGGCAGGCGTGGTAATCGCCAAGGCCGCCGCATCCTGAATAGAGTGGTTGGTCTTTACGAATTCCACCTTTAAATCCCCGAAGTTCACGGATTGACCGAACTTCATGGTCTTCATCTTGACCAGCTTATCCAGCCCGTTTTCCACAAGCTTTCTCTGAATCAAAGCCAGAGTGAGCTTCGTAGCATAAATCGGTACATTAATCTGCTGTAAAACATAGGGCAGAGCACCGATATGGTCCTCATGACCATGGGTGATTACAAAGCCCTTCATCTTATGAATCTTGGACTTGATGTAGCTGATATCCGGAATAACCAGATCAATTCCCAACATATCATCTGTAGGGAAGGCCAATCCGCAGTC
This sequence comes from Oribacterium parvum, assembly GCA_938022235.1. Classification (GTDB taxonomy): domain Bacteria; phylum Bacillota; class Clostridia; order Lachnospirales; family Lachnospiraceae; genus Oribacterium; species Oribacterium parvum_A. The sequence continues at coordinate 6,726 of CALIEL010000096.1, read as the reverse complement.
CACAATAATCATGGTATCCTCTGTCTCAATGGCAGTAATGTTCATGCCGATTTGATCCAGTCCCCCCAAGGGAATGACCTTAACAGAGCCCTGAAAGCTGTGCTTCGGCTTTCTTCCCTTTGCCTTACTTTCCGATACCTCCATAGTTCCGGTGAGCAAGGGAAAATGCTCCGGGCTATATATCGGTTTATCCTCCTCCCTGCCTCTTGGTCTTAAGGGATTTTTTCTTGGGGTTGGCACGTTCATCATCCTGCTTTCCTGCTTCGCCGTTGCTCTGGCATTGGCTGTTCTGTAATTTCTCTTCCCGTCGGTACTTTTCGATTTTCCGATCTGGCTCTTATGTACGTTTACGATACGATGAGCCCCTTCTACCTTCTTCTTTTCACTGTTGTTGCTGTTTCCGTTATTTCCTTCTTTCATTCTATTCCTTTCTTAGTCTATATTCATTTGTATTTACGTATGTTTCTTTAAATTCGTGTTTTAATATTTTCTTGTCCCTACTCTATCGGGCTTTTCTTAGCTTAAAGAGAACTTCCAAGTCCGGCTCTATCTCTCTATGGTAATATCTTCTCCGGAAAGTAACTCTGCGAAAATATCCATAATGCGTTCCGCCTCTTCTCCCTCCGCAAAGCTGAAGTCCGCTTCTTCGTCCTCAGGGGCGGATGTATCCTTCATCACATAGCAAACGCCGTCTTCGCCTTCTTTGGCATCGGTAACCAAAATATAGGTCACTCCCTGTACCACAGTTTCCTCCAAAATCTCCAACTCCAAATCATCTTCTTCTGAACGTAAACGAATTCTTCCGCCTTCCATTTTACCCTTCCTCTCTGTTTCGAAGGTAATCCTCTAAAATTACCTGAGCAGCTACCTGGTCTAAAACTTCCTTTTGTCTATCCTTGGGAACTCCGTTTTCCCGCAAAATTTCTTCCGCTTCCATGGTACTGAGCCTTTCATCATACAAATGTATGGGAAGCTCTATTTTTTTCTGCAACATTTCCTGAAAGGCCAGAACCCTTTCTACCCTTTCTCCTTCACTGCCATCCATGTGGCAGGGATAACCCAGAACCAATTCTTCTACCTGATACTCCTTACAGGTTTCCAGAATTTCTTCTACGGTCTTTCGTAATTTTCCTTCTCTTTCCCGCCAAATGGTTTTAAGAGGCTGAACAATGAGACCCAAAGGATCAGTGATGGCGAGCCCCACTGTTTTGGATCCGTAATCTAATGCTAAAATCCGCATACTACTCCTACCGAAACTGAAGAAAAGGTCTCTCCGGAACTCCAGACAGACCAAAAAAGCTTATGACTTTTTTAATTTACTCTCTACATAATTCCGCATCAACTCTTCCAGGAGTTCATCCCGCTCTACCTTATTAATCAGGCTTCTGGCCCCCTTATAGCTGGTAATATAGGTAGGATCTCCGGACATAATGTAGCCCACTATCTGGTTAATAGGGTTATAGCCCTTCTCTGTCAAGGCTGTATAAACTTCCTTTAATACCTCTGATGCCGCCAAACTGTTCTGCACCGGTTTAATAATCTGGGTATGATTCATTTCATTATTCATAAAAACACGTCCCTCTCAAAACTTGCCTTATTCTATCTCATTTTTATCGATTTCGCAAGTCCGCTTTCCTTACTTTCTTTTTACAGTCCCCATGATTTCCTACACAATATGACGACAAAAAAAGGCCAAAGAATAAGTTCTTTAGCCTCTTTTTCCTACTCCCGCTTCGTTGTCTTTTTCGAAAAGTATCGATGATTTAGGGAAATGTTCTATTAGCCTTGGAATTTTGCTGCGGATTCTCCTGCAATTTTTCCAAAGACGGTAAAGTCTGCAACGGCATTTCCGCCTAAACGGTTAGCCCCGTGTACTCCTCCGGTAACTTCTCCTGCCGCAAAAAGTCCGGGAATTGCATTGCCGTTCTTATCCAAAACCTCGGTGACTTCATTGATGCGAAGTCCTCCCATGGTGTGATGTACGCCGGGAGTTACCTTAATGGCATAGAAAGGTGCTGTGTCCAAGGGTTCCGCAAAGCTGGTTCTTCCAAATGCGGTATCCTCTTTCTTTGCTACACTTTCGTTCCAATCCGTCAAGGTCTTTTCAAAGGCATCCTCGGGAACGCCCATTGCCTTAGCCAGACTCTTGGCATCTTCTCCTGTTACGGTATAACCGGATTTAATATAGCCCTGAATGACTGCGGATTTCTCCACCATCTTGTTATCAAACACAAGGTATACCTGAGAGTTGGTCTGCTCAATCTCCGCCTTGGATACCGCATCTCTGGTTCCCACTTCATCGGTAAAACGAAGACCTTCCTGGTTCACTAAAATAGCACCGTCTCCTCTTAAGCCCTCAGTGATAAGATGTGCATCATTTGTGGTCACTGTGGGGTGAATCTGAATCTGATCCATATCTACAGTGTCCGCCCCCAAGGCTTCCGCCATGGTAATTCCCTGTCCCAAGGCACCGGCTGCATTTGTGGACATATAGCCCTTTAAGCTTGGCTGGTACTTTTCCACCATCTCCTTATTAGCTGCAAAACCGCCGGTAGCTACAATAACCACAGGAGCTTTAACCTCTACGGAATTGCCGGAGCTGCCCTTGGCCTTTACACCGGAAATCTTTCCATCCTCTGACTTGGTAATTTCTTCCGCAGTTACGGAAGTCAGTAAGGTAATCTTATCCCGTTTTTTCAGATTCTCCTCTAAAATAGGAATCATGTAAGAACCTACCGCAATAACCTTTCCATTTTCATCCACAGGACGATGAATTCTCTTTACGGAAGCTCCTCCAAAGGAACCTACATTATGAATGGTCATTCCTAATTTTTCCAGATAATCAATAGCCGGACCGGATTGTTCGGCCAATACCTTGACCAAAGTAGGATTGTTCTTGCCTTTTCCTCCCACCATGGTATCCAATTCCATCAACTCTACGGAATCAAAATATCCTTCCGGATTGGCCTGATAAGCGGCGTATTGTTCCTTTACCTTTGCCGCTAAGGCGGTAATGGTTTCATTGTCACTGTACTTTTCCGCAGCTGTCTCCAGGGTTTTCTCTACACCCGCTCCTTCTTCAAAGCTATTCTCGTTCTGCCACTTGGTCGCAGCCGCATTCATACCTCCTGTTGCACGGATAGAGTTTCCTCCCACCATGGCCTGGCTTTCCAAAATCACAACGGATTTTCCCAAATCCGCTGCGGTAATAGCAGAAATCATTCCTGCTCCGCCGGCACCGATGACTACCACGTCCGCCTCAAGATTCTGGTCTTTCGCAGGTTCTGCATTACTGCTTCCGCCACTGGGAGTGCTAAACTTATCTGTAGAGAAGCCCATTTCCTTAATCGCCTGCTCTACACCGGTACGGAGAGCCGTGCTGGATACGGTTGCCCCGGCAATACCGTCCACGTTAAAGCTTTGCTGTTCCACCATCAAAGCCGGAAGAGCTTCCACTGCTTTACTTCCGATACCCTGGGTTTCAGAATTGCTTAAGACATTTACCCCATACAGTTTATCCGCATCTGCGGTGACCTCCAATGTCATGTCTCCTCCGAAACCGGCTACAGTAACCTTCTGTGTCTTTGCCGTATCCGGAGCGTCCACCTTTCTCGCCTGTTCTGTATTCCAAGAACGAATCCCTAAAATCACAGCACAGAGAATACCGGCGAGAATCACCAAGTAAGATAAAAATTTCTCGTTCTTCATGCTACTCCTCTACTCCTAAAAAACTCTACTCCTGCATCGTTATATTTATAACATAAATCTTCTTATTTTGACTATTAGCAAAAACTCGCGGAAAAATAAGTATTTTCCGCGAGTTTCTATCATTTTTTACAAATTTGCAATGCATGGGCAAGGATATACTTCTTTTACGCCTTTTTCTCCTCTACAAACTGTAAAAGAAGCTTTTCGGAGCGATCTACAAACTGCTTCATCTCTTCTCCGTTCAGGCTGGCATTTTGAATACGGGCAAGGTCATAAATCTGCTCTTCAAGAAGCTTTCCTTCCTCTGTTTCCAAAAGAGCCTCATGCTTCAGAAGATAATCTACTAAAGGATGCTTTTCATTTAACACCAGACTCTCCTCCAAAGGAAGTTCTCCCATGGGCATGCCGGAGATAGCATACATTTTCATCATCTCCTGCATTCTTCTGGATTCCTCGGAAATGGATAGCAGCGCAGCCGGTGTATTTGACAGCAGCCTTTCCAGTTTAATCTTCAGCTTATCCTTTGCAAGATTCTTTTGGAAGCTCTTTTCCAATTTTTCTGAAAGGCTTTGAAGATTTTTCTGTTCCTCCTCGGAAAGCTTCTCCTGCATAGCCTCCTGGAAGTCCGCATCGATTCTTTGGAAACGAAGCCCTTCATTTTTCGCTTCTAATTCAGTAATAAAGGCGGAATCGATTCTTTCCGTGAGGTAAACCGCTTCCTTCTTATGCTCTTTAAAGATGCGAATATACTGGCTCTGGGCTAAGGCATCGGAAACATAGTAAACTCTTTGGACCTTTTCCTCCTGTTTTTCCGCATCGCCGGACTGCTCCGTGGTACCGCTTTCATTTGTATTTTCATCGGAAGCCTGCTTCTCCTTCTGCTGACTCTCTTCAGAACTCTTATCTCCGGTATTTTCGGAAACAATCTCTGGACCCTCCTTCTTCTCCTTAAGCTCCGGTAAAGTGAGATACTTATCCTCTAAATCCTTAAACAGGATATAGTCCTTCATTTTCTCCGCAAACTTCTCATCTCTAAGAATACCGTACTTGATAAAGGGAGAAATGTCGTCCCAATACTTCTCATAATTCTCACGATCCGTCTTACATAAACCGGAAAGCTTCTCTGCCACCTTTTTGGTAATGTAATCGGAAATCTTCTTGACAAAACCGTCATTCTGCAGCTGAGAACGAGAAACATTCAAAGGAAGATCCGGACAGTCAATCACACCCTTTAAAAGAAGCAGATATTCGGGAATGACCTCTTTAATGTTATCCGCAATAAAGACCTGATTGTTATAAAGCTTGATAGTTCCCTCGATGGATTCATACTCCGAATTAATCTTCGGAAAATACAGAATTCCCTTCAAATGATAAGGATAATCCATATTCAAATGAATCCAGAACAAAGGCTCCTTATAGTCATGGAAAGTCTTACGATAAAAGTCCAGATACTGCTCTTTTGTCACAGACGAAGGAGACTCTCCCCAAAGCGGATGGATTTCATTCAGGAGTACGGGGCGCTTTTCAATCTTCAGCCTTGCCTCCGTTTTTTTCTCCTCGCCCTTCTCGTCCTTTTCTACCTTCTCCGGAATCTCTTCCAAAACAACATCTCCGGGAAGCTTTTCAGAGGCCAAAATTTCCTGACTGTCCTTAGGAAGCTTCTCCAGATAAATTTCAACCGGCATAAAAGAACAATACTTTTCAATAATGGAACGCATTTCCCATTCATTGGCATACTTTAAGCAGTCATTGTTCAAATGAAGGGTAATCTCCGTACCGTGAGAAGACTTACTGCCTTCCGTCATGCTGTAATCCGTTCCGTCATCACAGGACCAATGCACCGGCTTTGCGTCCTTTTTATAAGAAAGGGTTTCAATTTCTACCCGATCGGCAACCATGAAAGCAGAGTAAAATCCAAGACCGAAATGGCCGATAATCTGATCACTGTTGGCTTTATCTTTATATTTTTCAATAAAATCCGCTGCACCGGAAAAGGCTATCTGCGTAATATACTTTTCTACTTCTTCCTCCGTCATACCGATACCGTTATCTTTAAAGCAAATGGTTTTTGCATCCGGATTCACAATAACGCTTACCCGGCCTTTATAGTCTGCCGGCTTCTCCCATTCAGAAATTAAGGCAAGCTTTTCCAGTTTGGTTACCGCATCGGTAGCATTGGAAATCTGCTCACGTACAAAAATGTCCTGATCGCTGTACATCCATTTCTTAATAATGGGGAAAATATTCTCACTATGAATTGATAAAGATCCTTTTTTTTCCATAAAATACCTCTTTTCTACTATATAAAATTTGATAGCTTAAACCCTATCTCTCCTATAGCTCCTATAGCTCCTATAGCTCCTATAGCTCCTATAGCTCCTATAGCTCCTATGGAGCACCAAACAGGAAAAGTATAACACAATTATTAGCACTCATCAAGTATAAGTGCTAATAATTCAATTACTTCATTATTTTGCTAATGTATTCTCTTCATAGTTTTTAGAATTGTATTCTTTATCTATTTAAGGACTATAAAAATAATCACAATGTGCGCTACAAAATAAACCGAGTTAATAAGATTAACCGGATAAATAAAAAAAGAACAATGCATCACATTGTTCTTCATGGAACCGCAGGGACTCGAACCCTGGACCGATCGGTTATGAGCCGAGTGCTCTAACCAACTGAGCTACGGTTCCGTAAATGATTATATGAAAATCTATCCTTTTTAGCAAGTTGTTAAGAAATCTATAAACAGAAAAAATACATACCTGCTAAATGAAATACAAACTGTGTATGTATCTTATAAGATAGAAAAAGCCTAAGCTACGCTTAGGCTTAAGCCGATATTCGGACTCGAACCGAAGACCTACTGATTACAAATCAGTTGCTCTACCAACTGAGCTATATCGGCACACCTTTACAAAACCACATATCTGAAATCATTCCAGCAGTAAAACATATCAATCAGACGCATTGGATAAGCCCTCGACCTATTAGTAGCTGTCAGCTGAATGC
>CALIEL010000095.1 GCA_938022235.1 Oribacterium parvum | reverse complement strand
TTCCCGTCTCACGAAAGCCGTCCTTCGTTACCTTGTCTTCCGCATCGAGCTGTGCTTTTACGTCCTTTCCCTCTTCCGGAGCAATATCCTTTAATTCTCCGTAGTAAAAGTCCGCATAGGGAACGGTCATCTTTACAAAGACATAATCAGACTTCTCTGCCTGAGCTGCAGTGCTTTCCGCAGCCTTCTCCGATCCTGCTGCTGTGGTGGCAGTCTCCTGCTTCTTTCCGCAAGCCATTACGGAGGATGCTAAAATGATGGCAGAAGCGCCAAGAATCCAATGTTTTCTCATAATACCCCTTTCTGTCTACACATTACTGCTTCGCTTTGTAGTATCCCTCACAGGAGAACAACAGTACCGTAAGGTATCTTAGCCCTTATCCAAGGGAGAGTTGTTTAACACGCAAAAAGCACCCTCCTATCTAGGATAGGCTGATGCTGATGCTGATGCTTACGCTAACATCGCAGCCCTTTTGACAGATAATGCAAAGCTTTTAGTTAGTTGCATCTATCTTTCAAGGCAGTATTATGACAGAGGAGAGGGAACTTGTCAATCCTCTTATATTAAACACTTATCATTCTTTATTTAATCTATTTTTCCCAGCTTTCGCAAAAAATCCGATTCTGTGGATTCCTGATAAAGGGGTGCTAAAAGCTCTTCAATCTTGGCTTTCTCTTCTTTGGAAAAATGAGAGAAGAGTACTCCTCTTTTACTTAATTTATTTCTTAGCTCCACCCGCATTTTTTTCACGTAAGCTCTTTCCTGTAAAGCCATGGAAAAAGACACATCCCTAAGCAAAGCCAGATCTTCTTCCGACAGATTCTCTCTTGCTCTGGAAGAAAGAATTTGCAAATCTAAAACGGGGCTGTGATCATCCTCTAAAAAATACTTGGCGGAAAGATTGTGTTCCTGCCGGGCAAATTCCTCTATGGTATTTTCACTGCCCTCCACAATTCCGCTTTGCAACGCCTTATAGATTTTATCTTGCGGAAGCTCTCTGGTTTTTCCGGAAAGAAGCTGCAAGGCTCTTCCCATGCGAGATTCATCCTCCACTCCTAAAATCAATCCGTCAAAATCCTCTACTGAGGTCAGTGGCTTTTCCACGGTATAGAAATCCCGAAAGCCAAGACAGTGCCAAACCAAAAGTTCCATTCCCTTGCTTTGAAAGTCCTCCTGAAAAATAGCACCCTTGTCTCCATCTAAAACATTCCACATTTCCTCTTCGCTGTCAAAAAGGTAGGGAAGCTCCATAATGGAGAGCTTTCCGGAAAGCTTCTTTGCAGAAGGTAGAGGCAGTCTTACCATATCCAGATTGCCCGAGCGAAAGCGCTCCAGCAAAGCCAGGTCATTGTCCTTATCCTTAGGGCTAAGAAGCTTAATCTCTATTCTTCCACGACTTTTTTCCTTCACTTCTTTGACAAAACGCTTGCTCATCTGCAAAGTATAATCATCATTGTTCGCCAATAAGCCATACGTTAAAACAATCTTATTATTTTTGCTTTTGATAATGGCGGGATGCCCTGTACCGGAGCAGGCCAAAAAAAAAAAAAAGGAAAATATCAGAAGCAATGCCCAGAATGTTCGCCGAAAAAAGGGAGAAGAATCGCTACCGTTTCCCCAGTCCTCTCTTTCCAAACTGCTCTTTTCAATTTTTGCTATTTCTGTCCCATCCTTCTGAAAAGAACAGTTCCTATCCCATTTCATCCTTTACCCTCATTTCTCTCTACTATTCAAATTCTTAAATCTAAAGAGTATTTCGTCAATGAGTGTATAAAAAATAAGTAGATGGAGGAGATAGAATCGATTGCCTAAAACTATTTATGCAGTATAGGTCTGAAATTGGGGCACGCTCCCGCTAGCCTCGTCCTACAAGGGTTCTAAGCTTTTACAAAACAAAAGCCATGGGCTCAGACTGCCCCTTATTTCAGACCTATATTCCATAAAAAATCATATTTTATACAATTTACATCTCCCCACATCTACTTACTGCTTTAGAGAGAGTCGGAAATATGTTTCTTCATTTCTTCTACCTGAAGAGCAAATTCTTTGGAAGAATACACAATGGCGCCTTTTCCGGAAAAGCCTTGAATCTGCACGGCCTGGTCGGAGCTGACTACCACTACCGGGTAGCCGGATTGAGAAAAATCATTGGCCATTTTACTTAGGGCAAAGTCTGCAGATTCTCCTTCCTTCGTAAAGATTACCTGCATTCGGGAATCCAGCTGCAAAGTTTTTCCCGGATTGCTTTTCACCCGATAGGCATCAAAAATCAAATATAAATCCACGTCATGGTATGCCGCATATTCGGAAAGCAGGGGAAGAATCTGCTCTCTTCCCGCCATCAAATCCGTTTGTGCCAGTGCCTTCCATTCTTCCTTGGCAAAAAGAAAGTTGTAGCCGTCCACCAAAAATTTTTTCCGCTTATTTTTCTTACCCTTCTTGGCATACTGGGCTCTGGCTTCCTCCAGACGAGCTTCCTTCTCCTTGGATAAAAACAATTTTTGCTCGGTACGAATAGCTTCCTGTCCCCGATTTTTTAAGGGGCCGAAGGTTCTTTCAAAAATCGCATTCAGCTCCTCCTCTAAGGAAATGCCTTCTTCGCCCTTTTTCTTTTTCTCCGAGTGCTCCCCTATGTTCTTAAGCTGTAAAGAAGCGGAACCGTTAAGCTTCGAAGATGAACCTCCTGATTTTCCGCCGGAAGTATTTTCCTCCCATCCGTCCTGCCCTAAAGCTGCCTCGGAAACAAGCTCTTCCCCATAGTAAAGTTTTCCTGTAGTAGTGAGGGGAAGCTCCTCCGACGGAATCCCGAAACGTTCCTCCAATACTGCCAAGGCTTGTTCCTCTTCCATTTCCTGATAAGAGGAAAATGAGAAAGAAAAACTTTCTCCCTCTCCCTGCACAAAACTTTGCAGCTCCGAAAGGCTTGTCCCGGGAATCTTTCCCAGTAGCTGATAGTTTTCTCCCTCGGAAAGCAGCTCCTCCTGCTTTCCCTTTTGTCTTTCAATCTCCTGCAAAATCTTTCCAAGCTTCTCCTGAGAAGCTGAGATTTTATAGGAAAAATACGGCATTAACAGCCGAACCCCTGCTGTAGCTTGAGCCATGCGAAAGGCCTGATACACCGCCTCCTGAAAGTCCACATAATAGGCGGAGCCTCGAGAAAAGCTTAAATTGGAAATTTCCAAAGCATAGTTCTCATAGGGGCCGGAAAGGAGCGGTCCCGGAAAATGCTCCTCTGCCCACTCAGTTTCCAAGCGGGAAATCCATTCCTCCGGTAGCTCTCCTCTTTTCTCTATGGAAAAAATGCTTTTCTTTTCCGGATTTCTGCTATTCTCACAATCCCTTTCGCCCTTTCCC
>CALIEL010000094.1 GCA_938022235.1 Oribacterium parvum | reverse complement strand
TCCCGGGAGACGCAAAAGCCACAGAGCTGAACATTAAGTACAGCTATGACGGAACAAACTACAAGAATGAGTTCTCCGGTACCGATGCGGACGGGAATGCCCTCAATGAAAATGATAGCTTAAAGATGATTCTTTCCGCTATGAGAGAGCAGGGAAAAATGAGCACCGGCTACGGTTCTTTAAGAGACAGAAGTACTCTTTTAGACACCTACACCGGCGGTTTAAACATGATCACCGGACTTTCCTCCGATACCCTGAGAGGCCTTAGTGATGCAGATGCCATCCAGAGAATCAAGGGTGCCTCTAACGGAGGTCCTGTTGTAGCCGAGGAAGATTCCTTGGTAAACAGCCCGGTAGCCTTAATGTCTAAGGCAATTTTAACTTCCCACCAGTATAAGGAAGCCCTAAAAACAAATACAAATGTGTCTACAGCGAAATCTCGTTTTCATAAAGATATGTCCGACTTCATCAACCAAAATGATGATGCGGAGGCAAGAGTCAGCGACAGCTACAGAGAATTGGGTATTAAGTATGCCGCACTGGAAACTACCCAGAGTAAGTTAGATATTACGATGGATACTCTCCAGGAAGAATATACCTCTAAGCTGGGTGTGGACCCCTATGATGCAGTAGTGAAGATGTATTCCTACCAATACAGCTACAATGCCGCAATGAAGGTGGGCTCCAACATCATGCAGTCTTCTTTATTTGATTTCGTTGGTAGATAAAAGAACAGGTCATCTCTCCATTAACCTGACCAAGGCAAGGCGATTGCTATAGTTTCTATAGCAGGTTGGAAACAGGGAGGCGAGTATGGGACAACTCATCAAAGTAAGTACGACTGACTTTAAAGCGATTCACCTAAGCAGTGGTGGAAAGCTGGTCCCTTCCGATCAAATTGACCAAGCACGAGGGAGAGCGCTTCGTCTAAGTACCATTGAAGCACAAAAAGCCGGAAAACAGGATGCTGCTTTGCAGTATAAGGTAAACCGGCAATACCAAAGAGTAGAAAACCATTTGGCTTACTACTCCGCCATGCAAGCTGTCTCTGCCAAAAGAACGGAGACGGGCACAGATTCCTTACCCCTTACAGGAGCTGATACCCAATCCCCAAATCTCTATATCCAAGGCAATAAACAAAGAGCAGCTGCAGAAACACTGGAGATTTTAGAATCTCAGAGAGCTATGAGACAAGAAAAAACAGCCGGCTATCTTCAGGATCGGGGAGCCTTTGAAATGCGGGTACACAAGGGAGATTTATCTTTTCTTCCCGCGATGGATATGACCATCGTAACCCAAATGCCGGACATTAAATTCGAGTATACCGGAGATTTTATCTATTTTCCGAAAAAACCCGATATGGGCGGATCCATAGATTTAGAAAGCTGAAATCTTACAGAAGTCCCTTGCTTTTGGCAGGCGGCATAGGATAACAGCCGGCCCTCTCTCCGAAAGGAGGGAGGGAAATCTCCAAAAAATTACAAACATGATCATTATTATTCTATGGAGGAAATTATGCAATTACATACCAAGGACTATGGCGTTATCGATTATGAGGAGAAGGATTTGTTTCATTTCCCTGATGGGCTTTTCGGCTTTTCAGAGGTGCAGCACTATCTTCCCTTATGTTTAAACGAAGAGGAAGATTCTACCATTCTTCTTTTACAGGGAGTAGAGAATCCCGAAGTGGCTTTTGTTGTCATCAATCCATTCTCATTGGATCCTGACTATGCTCCAAACCTTACCGAGGAAGAGCTTACTTACTTAGGCGTTAAGGATGCGGAAGAATTAAGCTACTATGTGACCTGCGTTTTACAGGCAGACTACCTGGACAACACCGTAAATTTGAAGTGTCCTTTGGTGATTAATCCAGAGAATCATAAGGGCATGCAAGTAATACTTGAAGCAAGCGGATACGAATACAAGCACACTCTGGGCAGCTTTGAATCTGTACAGGCAAAGCAGAAGGCTGCCGTATAAGATAGCCCGGAGGAGTTTCCACAGGGATGTGGAAGAAAGAGGTGAAGGAAAACCATGTTAATTTTAAGAAGAAAAAAGAATGAAAGCATTTTAATCGGCGATAATATTCGTCTTACGGTAATTGAAACTGCCGCTGACGGCGTTCGTATTGCCATTGATGCTCCAAAACATATCTCCATCTTACGGGAGGAGTTATCCCATGCGGAAGAAGCTAACCGCTCTGCTGTTGCAGGCGATTCCAATGCAATCTTCCAGTTACAAAACGGTTTATTAAAAAATCTTGCCGTAAGCAAACCAGAATGATCATAAGAAAGTCCCCGGAAAATTCTCCGGGGACTTTTGTTTTATGTTCTACTATATATTTCGCTCTATATGCTACTTTATGTTCTTATCCTGCTCTTTTAACGATTCCTGCTCCATGGCTTTTGCCCTCTTTGCCCTAGCTTTCTGCTCTCTTTTATGGAGAAAAATCAAGAGCAAGACGATAGCTGCAATTCCTATAATCTGAGGACTGTACACAAGGATTAGGAAAAGAAGAGCTTCAAAGAACCATTTGATACCGTAGAGATTTTCTTTAAATCCCGTCTTTAATCTATCCTTAAAGCCTTCCTCCTTTTGCTCTCTTGCCTCCGGCTTTGACTTTTCCGTCAAAGTCAGGTTTAAGGTGGCAAAGTTAATCCTGTTGTCATATTCCAGAATTTGGCTTCCGTAATTCTCCAACTGATAGCGTATCTCAGTTAAACGATTTTCCAAAATCAGAAGCTGATCCAGATTTTCCGCCTTGTCCATCAAAGCCAGAACCCTCTCCTGCTCCTTTTCTAAAGAGTTCTTATGAGCCTGGGCATCATGGTACTGTAAACGAACATCTTCCAGACTCTCGTTGCGAGACTTAATTTGTCCCTCTCCTTCCACGAAAGTAAGGAATTCATCCATCTTATCCTTTGGAATACGAATGGTAAAATACATTTTTCTAAAGTCGCTATAGCTGTCATTATCCTGAAAATCCTCTGATTCCACATAGCCGGACATTGCTTTCACTTTTTCTCGAAGCGCCTTTGCTTTTTCCGGAATATCCTTTGTATCGATTTCCATATTCACGGTACGAATCTTTTTTTCCGAAATCTGAACATTGGGGTTCTCCGAAACATCGGGAGTATTGGAATCAGGCGTATTGGAATCAGGATTGCTTACTTCCGGAACGGTCTCCTCAGCGGCTTCTCCCTGAGAGGCTACGGGAACTTCATTTTCCTTAGTAACTACAGAATCCTTTCCGGCATTGGATTTTGCCACCTGTGCTCCTGCAAAAGCTGCTTCATCAGATCTTTCAGCCTCTGCATCCCCATATACCCCACTCTTAATAGAGTTATCCTCTCTATAGCTTGTGTCTTTTCTTGCTCCGCTACAAGCTGTCAATACTCCTGCGGATAAAATGGCGGCACAATATCCTATTGCCAAAACAGATATTTTTCTTTTTTCCTTCCTTTTTTTCATAATTTCCTCCTTGGCTAATGCCCTGATGTTGCAGCTCTTTCTTTTCATTCTTAACGAGTATCATCGGCGTAATATGCGATATCTCATTGACCAGAAAGCACTGCAATATTCTTCTCTCTACCTTATAAACGGTAAAAGGAAGGAATTGGTCACATATTCTCTTATTTTTATTGAAAATATTTCTTAGCCTTTCATACAGTATAGGTCTGATTTGTGGGCACGCTCTCGCTAACTTCGCCTCGTAACGGTACTAAGCGAAAAACTTCAGTTCCTTTGTTTTTCGCAAGTACCGACGGGCTCAGATTACCCACTCATCAGACCTATACTGTATGATAGTTGTGTCTTATAAGACTCCTTCAACTTGTAAAAAAAGGAAGGCATTTCGCCTCCCTTTCTTAAAGTTTAGTTTATAATTCGTTTTCGCCTTCTTTGATTGCTCTTAGGGCTGCGGATAATCCTGATAATCCCTTGGGATCCGCATCAAAAATCTCTTCCGTGCTCAGGGGTTCGTTGACCTCGTGGCTAAGCACGTCGGCAGTATCTACCACTTCCTCCTTATCGGTGGAAAGCTTAACGTTTCTGTAGCGGCGCATTCCTGTACCTGCAGGAATCAGCTTACCGATAATAACGTTTTCCTTCAAACCGATGAGGTGGTCAATCTTACCGTTGATAGCCGCTTCTGTAAGAACCTTTGTGGTCTCCTGGAAGGATGCTGCAGACATGAAGGAATCGGTTGCCAAGGATGCCTTGGTAATTCCCAACATGGTTCTCTTTCCTTCTGCAGGTACCTTTCCTTCTGCAATGAGTCTCTCATTTTCATCTTCGAAGTCTAAACGATCTACAGTGGTTCCCGGGATAAAGCGGGAATCTCCTGCCTCATTAATACGCTCTTTCTTCATCATCTGGTGCACAATCATCTCGATATGCTTATCGTTGATTTCTACACCCTGTAAACGATATACTCTCTGCACTTCGGAAATCATGTATTCCTGTACAGCCTTAACACCCTTAATCTTAAGAAGATCATGAGGATTGATGGAACCTTCGGTTAATACATCTCCGGCTTCCAGAACCTGTCCATCTGTAACCTTTAAACGAGATCCGTAAGGAATCAGGTAAGTCTTGGACTGAGCCTTTTCGTTGTCGGTTACAATAACCTCTCTCTTCTTCTTGGTGTCACGAATTTCTACAACACCGGGAATCTCCGTAAGAATGGCAAGTCCCTTAGGCTTTCTGGCCTCGAACAACTCCTCTACACGGGGAAGACCCTGGGTGATATCTCCACCTGCCACACCTCCGGTATGGAAGGTTCTCATGGTCAGCTGTGTTCCCGGTTCTCCGATGGACTGTGCAGCGATGGTTCCTACTGCCTATCCAACCTCAACCGGCTTTCCTGTTGCCAAGTTTGCTCCGTAACACTTTGCACAGATACCGGACTTGGAACGGCAGGTCAGAACGGTACGAATACGAATGGACTTTCTGCCCATCTTGTTTAAAGCATCCATAACCTGTGGTGCTCTCTTCGGGGTTACCATGTGGTTCGCCTTAATGACCATATTTCCGGTTTCCGGATCAATGATATCCTCCGCCACATAACGGCCGGTAATTCTCTCCTGCAAGGACTCAATCTTTTCCTGTCCGTCGGAAAGCTCTGTAATTTCCAAGGAAGGAATGGTCTCTCTTCCCTCGGAGCAATCCAAATCACGGATAATCAAATCCTGAGATACGTCTACCAAACGTCTTGTTAAGTATCCGGAGTCCGCTGTACGAAGAGCGGTATCGGAAAGTCCCTTACGTGCTCCGTGAGCGGAGATAAAGTACTCCAATACATCCAGTCCTTCACGGAAGTTGGACTTAATGGGAAGTTCGATAGTCTTACCGGTTGTATCCGCCATGAGTCCACGCATTCCGGCAAGCTGCTTAATCTGCTTATCGGATCCACGGGCTCCGGAGTCAGCCATCATGAAGATGTTGTTGTAGTTATCCAGTCCTGTTAAGAGGTCGTGAGTAAGCTGTTCATCGGTGTTCTTCCAGGTCTCGATAACTTCCTTGTAACGCTCTTCTTCAGTAATCAAACCTCTGCGGAAGTTCTTGGCAATTCTATCCACAGTCTTCTGTGCCTCTTCCAAGAGAGTTTCCTTAGTCTCCGGAACGGTCATATCGTGGATGGATACGGTCATTGCCGCTCTTGTAGAGAACTTATAACCGATGGACTTAATATCATCCAAGGTTAAAGCGGTCTGCATAGCCCCATGCACATCCATTACCTTTTCCAGAATCTGCTTTAGGTTCTTCTTCTTTACCAGGAAATTGATTTCCGGAAGGAAACGATTCTCCGGTAAAGAACGGTCAATAAATCCTAAATCCTGCGGAATAATCTCATTGAAGAGAAGTCTTCCTACAGTGGTCTCAATAATACCTTCTTCTTCCTTCTTGCTACCGTCTTCCTGTAAGAATTCCTTCTTCACCTTACAACGGATCTTCGCATGAAGGGTTACATAGTGGTTCTCATAAGCCAAAATAGCTTCATTGATAGACTTGAAGAGCATTCCCTCTCCCTTGTCTCCTTCTCTTTCCTGGGTTAAATAATACACACCCAGTACCATATCCTGAGAAGGTACCGCAACCACACCACCGTCAGAAGGCTTCAAGAGGTTGTTGGGGGAAAGCAACATAAAACGACACTCTGCCTGTGCTTCCTGTGTTAAAGGAAGGTGAATCGCCATCTGGTCTCCATCGAAGTCCGCATTGAAGGCCGCACAAACCAGCGGGTGAAGCTTAATCGCCTTACCTTCTACCAGAATCGGCTCGAAGGCCTGAATTCCCAAACGGTGCAGGGTAGGGGCACGGTTTAACATAACCGGGTGCTCTTTAATAACATCCTCCAAGATATCCCAAACCAATGGATCCAGTCTTTCCACCATCTTCTTGGCATTCTTAATGTTATGAGACTTGTTGCTCTTTACCAGCTCCTTCATAACGAAGGGCTTAAAGAGCTCAATAGCCATCTCCTTAGGCACACCGCATTGATAAATCTTTAATTCCGGTCCTACTACGATTACGGAACGTCCGGAGTAATCCACACGCTTTCCTAAAAGGTTCTGACGGAAACGTCCCTGCTTACCCTTTAACATATCGGAAAGGGACTTTAAAGCACGGTTTCCGGGACCGGCTACAGGACGTCCTCTTCTACCGTTATCGATAAGGGCATCCACCGCCTCCTGTAACATTCTCTTCTCGTTTCGCACGATAATTTCCGGTGCTCCAAGCTCCAAGAGTCTTGCCAGACGGTTATTTCTATTGATAATTCTACGATACAGGTCATTTAAGTCGGAGGTAGCAAAACGTCCGCCATCCAGCTGTACCATAGGACGTAAATCGGGAGGAATTACGGGAAGGTTGGATAGGATCATCCACTCCGGCTTATTTCCGGAGGAACGGAAGGCTTCCACCACTTCCAAACGCTTTACGATACGGGCTCTCTTCTGTCCGGAGGAGCTGTCCAGCTCTCCACGAAGGTCCGTATACTCCTTCTCCAGATCAATGTTGGAAAGCAGCTCATATACCGCTTCCGCACCCATTCCTACTCTGAAGTTACCGTAACCGTACTGCTCTACGGCATCTCTGTATTCCTTCTCGGAAAGCACATCCTTATAGTTTAATCCCGTTTCCATGGGATCCAGAACCACGTAGGAGGCAAAATACAGAACTCTTTCCAGAATTCTGGGACTGATATCCAAAATAAGTCCCATACGGGAAGGAATTCCCTTGAAGTACCAAATGTGGGATACGGGAGCCGCTAAGGCGATATGCCCCATCCGCTCTCTACGTACAGAAGACTTGGTAACCTCTACACCGCAACGATCACAAATCACACCCTTGTAGCGAATCTTCTTATATTTTCCACAGTGACATTCCCAGTCCTTTACCGGTCCGAAAATTCTTTCGCAGAATAATCCGTCCTTCTCCGGCTTCAGGGTTCTATAGTTAATGGTTTCCGGCTTCTTTACTTCTCCATAGGACCAGTCCAGAATTTTTTCCGGGGAAGCCAAACCAATTTTTATGGAATCAAATTGTACCGGCTCATTTCCACTTTGAAAGTTTGCCATTTTTCCTCCTCTACTCGTTATCACCATCATCACCGAAGTCGGAAGCTAAGGAATAAAAATCATCCTGATCCAGCTCTTCTATAGAGTCATCCTCTTCTGCGCTCTCTTCATTTTCCTCGGCATCCACCAGCTCTCCATCCTGGAATTCCTGCTTGGTATAGCCGTAGGCTCCGAAGTTTTCCTGCTTATCCTGACGATAGTCACCGCCGGATAAGAGTCTGTGCATATCCTGGTTTGCATCGTAAAGATCTTTTGTAATCTCTACCACCTGCTGATTCTCATCCAGCACTCTCATATCCAGACACAGGGCCTGCATTTCCTTTAAAAGAACCTTAAAGGACTCGGGTACTCCCGGCGCCGGAATGTTTTGTCCCTTGATGATTGCTTCGTAGGTCTTTACACGACCTGCCACATCGTCGGACTTCATGGTCAGAATCTCCTGCAGGGTATACGCTGCACCGTAGGCCTCCAAAGCCCAAACCTCCATC
>CALIEL010000093.1 GCA_938022235.1 Oribacterium parvum | reverse complement strand
AGAATCGTTTATGAGAAGAATCCGTATTATTATGACAAGGATAATATCACCTTTGATAAGATTGTTTGGCATCTGATTGAAGATGGAAACTCTGTTTATACCGCTTACAATCAGGGAGAATTGGATTTGGCAAAAACCCTTCCTTCCGAGGAGATTCCAAGCCTTAAGGGAAATGAGGAATTTCACTTGGATCCGATGATGGGTACCTATTATATCAGCTTTAATACCCAGAAGGCTCCCTTTAACGATCCTAAGGTAAGAGAGGCTCTTTCCTTAGCGGTGGATAGAGATTATGTGGCCAATACCATCATGCAGGGAACCTATACTCCGGCAAACAATCTGGTTGGTCCCGGAATCAGTGATGCCGGGGAGAACTCCTCCTTTGAAGAGGTGACCAAAGAAAAGTACGGTAATTTCTTTGATAACAGTAAATACGAAGAGAATCTTGCAAAAGCCAAGGAATTACTGGCTGAAGCGGGATATCCCAACGGACAGGGCTTCCCCACATTTTCCTACCTGACCAATGATGCCAGCTACCATAAGCCTGTAGCAGAGTACCTGCAAAATGCTTGGGGGCAGTTGGGACTGACCATGAACATCGATAGCCAGGAGTGGAAGACTGTAACCGCAAATCGACGTTCCGGAAACTATGATGTGGCAAGAAACGGTTGGGTAATGGATTACAACGATCCTTCCAATATGATTAATCTCTTTGAAACCGGAAACGGTAACAATGACGGTAAATACAGCGATCCGGATTTTGATGCTTTGGTAGACAAGGCAAGAAAGACTGCAAATGTAGAGGAGCACTATGATTATCTGCATCAGGCGGAGCAGGTTCTGTTAAAGGACTATGGCGCTTGCCCTGTGGCTTACTACACGGAGTTTTATCTGGAGAAGCCAAACTTAAGCAATGTCTGGCATACCCCAACGGGATATTTCCTGTTTATGTATGGTAAGAAAGCTTAAAAGAAATTTAAAAAGTATATAAAAGAAAAACGGTCGGGCATTGTCCTGGCCGTTTTTCTATGGTAGAATTTCAAAGGTTTTTAACTTAACGAAAGCTTCGGGATATTCCGAAAGGTTTCGTTTCATTGAAGAGGAGGAGTAATGAAGAAAAAAATTTTTCTAGGACTTTCCATGGCTGTAGCTTTATCCTTATCGGCTTGCGGAGGACAAAAATCAGCTGACAGCGGAAAGCAGGGAAGTGATTCAGCAAAGGCGGAGGGAGCGGAGGCTTCCGATAATTCCGTATTAAACGTGGAAATCGGACCACCCCAAGAGACAATTGATCCTGCATTAAACAACGCCAGAGAAGCGGCAAACATGATTAACCACACCTTTGAAGGACTTTTGCGTTATGATAAGGACGGAAACATCGTTCCCGCTCAGGCGGAAAGCTATGAGAAGAGTGATGACGGATTAACTTATACCTTCCATTTGCGGGATGGCTTAAAGTGGTCTGACGGTACCGATTTAACCGCTAAGGATTTCCTTTATTCTTGGAAGAGAGTAGCAGATCCTGCAACTGCAGCCCCATATGCGGAAGAGCTTTTGGGCATGGTGAAGGGTTATAAGGAGGCTGCTGGAGGAAATCTGGATGCCTTAGGTTTAGAAGCACCGGATGATAAGACCTTTGTTATCCATCTTGCTTATCCCTGTAGCTATTTTGAGCAAATCTGTGCCTTTGCGATAATGGTTCCGGTACAGGAGGCTACCATTGAGGCAAACGGAGACGCTTGGACAAACACTGCTGAGACCTATGTTTCCAACGGTCCATACTATGTATCCGCCTATACTCAGGATGAGCAGTATGTTTTAACTAAGAACCCGAATTACTGGGACAAGGATAACGTTACCTTTGAAACCATTAACTGGCTTTTGGTAAAGGACTCCAATGCAGCTTATACCGCTTATAACCAGGGAGACCTGGATTTCTCCAGAGATTTCCCGAAGGAAGAGTTGGAGAGCGTTCAAAAGACAGCGGATTATCATATCGATCCCCTTCGCGGAACCTATTTTATGATTTTTAACTGCAATAAGGAGCCATTCAATAATCCAAAGGTAAGAGCGGCTTTATCCTTGGCATTGGATCGTGATTATATTGCAAACAGCATTATGCAGGGACTTTACAGTCCGGCAACCAATTTCGTGGGAACCGGTGTTTCTGATGCGAAGGAGGGAAGCTCCTTTGAGAAGGTTACAGAGGAAAAGTATGGTAATGCATTTGATTTAAAGGGCTATGATGCGCAGCTTGCAAAGGCAAAGGAGCTTTTGGCTGAGGCAGGTTACCCCAACGGAGAAGGCTTCCCTGCATTTACCTATTCCACCAATGATACGGATTATCATAAGCCGGTAGCGGAGTATGCTCAGGACGTATGGAAAAAGGAGCTTGGATTAAATTGCTCCATCAATATCCTTGAGTGGGCAAGCTTTACGGTAGACCGTCGTTCCGGAAACTTTGATATTGCAAGACAGGGATGGCTTTATGACTGGGATGATCCTGCCAATATGTTAAATCTTTTGGTAACAACTAACGGAAACAACGACGGTAAGTATTCCAGCACGGAATATGACTCCATTATGGATAAGGCAAAGACCCTTACCGACAAGGCAGCTTACTATGATGCTATGCACGAGGCAGAGCAGCTGGCTCTTAAGGATGCCGCTATTGCTCCTCTTGCCTACTACAATGATACTTGGTTACAGAAAGAGAATTTAAAGAATGTATGGCACCATCCAAACGGTTTCTGGTATTTCATGCATGCTACAAAGGAATAATTAAAAGATTCCTTCGTAAAGTTTATTTTTACAGGAAAAAGCCTCGGAAGAATTGCCGAGGCTTTTTTTGTATGGTAAACTAGGGAAAGTCAAAAGGGAGGTTAGTATGCCAAATAGAAGAGTGATGTTGAAACTTTCCGGAGAAGCCCTGGCAGGGGAAAAGCACTTCGGATTTTCCGATGATGTGATTTTTGCCGTAGCCAAGCAGGTGAAGGAAGCCGTAAGCCAAGGGGTGGAAGTAGCCATTGTGATTGGCGGAGGCAATTTCTGGAGAGGAAGACAGTCAGAGCAGGTGGATCGTTACAAGGCGGATCAGGTGGGGATTTTAGCCACCATGATGAACTGTATATATGTCTCTGAAATTTTCCGTATCAGCGGATTGAAAACAAAGATTATGTCCTCCATTGCCGTAGGCGATATGGCGGAGCTTTTTTCCAAGGATAAGGCGATGAAGGCTTTGAAAAAGGGACAGGTGGTATTTTGCGCCGGGGGTACGGGACATCCCTTCTTTTCCACGGATACCGGAGTAGTGCTTAGGGAATTGGAGCTGGAATGTAAGGAGATTCTTTTGGCTAAGGCCATTGACGGGGTTTATGATAAGGATCCCAAGAAGTATCCGGATGCAAAGAAATATGAAAGCTTAAGCATTGATGAGGTAGTGGAGAAAAAGTTGCAGGTCATTGACCTGTCCGCTTCCATTCTTTGTTTAGAAAACAGACTCCCCTTGTCCGTATTTTCCTTGGAGGAGGAAGACGGTATTGCCAAGGCCCTTTTGGGAGAGCATAGAGGCACCAGAGTTACAGCGGAGTAATTAAAAAAAGAAGCATTGTCCTATAAATAGAGCTTTGTTCCATGAAATAGAGCTTTAGCATACAAGATAAGCCGGAGGAAAGAAAGATGGATGATCAATTTACCATTTACATTGAAAAGATGCACAAGACCCACGACAACCTGATGAGTGAGTTGGGAACCATTCGTGCAGGAAGAGCCAACCCCCACGTTTTAGACCGTATTATGGTGGATTACTACGGTACCCCCACCCCGATTCAGCAGGTAGGAAACATAT
>CALIEL010000092.1 GCA_938022235.1 Oribacterium parvum | reverse complement strand
AAAAGTCCGATAAGACCTAATTTTTCCCTTTCCTCCATGGTAAATGCCGTGCCCTTGTTTAAAAAGGGGTTGTTCAAAATTTCGTGTGCTTTCATAAGATTCCTCACTCTCTCTGAAAAGGGATATTCCCCGTGAAGATGGATGAACCATCGTGTGTCCGTGCACTATAACATCGGTATAAATTTAATGCAACGCAGCTATAAATTATTTAACAGAAAGTTCACAGGGCAGTTCCTATGCATCTATTTGATTATCCATCTATCCAACTTTTTTACCTTTAATTTCCTTTTCATACTACTGTTCTTGTGATAGCATAAAGCGGCTATTAAAGTATAAGGGTAAGGAGGATAAAATTGAGAGTTATAGTATGCGGCGGTAGAAATTTTCAAGATAAAGAATTTTGCTTTGAAAAGCTGGATGAAATCATGTCTTCTCTAAAAGATATAGAAATTGTCTCCGGTAATGCGAAAGGTGCTGATGCATTCGGTGAAGAATATGCTCTAAAAAATGGCCTAAAATTATCCGTATTTAAAGCCGACTGGAAGAAATATAGCAGGGCTGCCGGTCCCATTCGAAATAGAGAAATGTATCACTATGCTCTGAAAGACGAGCCTATGATTATTGCATTTTGGGACGGCGTAAGTAAGGGAACAAAAAACATGATTGAAGTGGCTTCTAGAGATGGAGCAGAGGTTCATATCGTAAATATTTAAGGAGCGTATTATGTATAATGGAGATGAAAGGCTTGTTCATAATGGAAAGTATCTTTCCAACACAATGCTCGACTTTTGGAAATGGGCATATTCAGACATCCTCCATAATATGCAAAGAGGAACATTTGCAGAGTTTATTGTAAAATGTGCTTTGGAAAATATTGGCATTCATACTAATGAAGAACAAGCAAGCATAAAGCCTTATGACCTTAATGGTCCTATTATCCTCTCCAGCGGAAAACCTGCACGAATAGAGGTGAAATCTGCCGCATTTGTTCAAACTTGGGATATCAAACACCCGGACAGAGCGAACTATAGTATTGCCCCGGCCAAAATGCCCGATGAAACCGGAGATTATCCATATCTTTCCGGAAGGCAACGAAATAATGATATCTATGTATTTACACTATATACTGCAACAGATAGGAGCGAAAATATATTAGATTTATCCTGGTGGGAGTTTTATATCCTTCCTACTTATTTAATTGAAATGGATGAAAAACTGGTTCTACAAAAAACAATTTCTCTAAAAACTGTAAAATCACTTTGCCCGGTACTTTCCTTTGAGCAATTGGGTGATGCCATCCAAGAATGCTGTAAAAAAATCCCTATACATGAGTACCGTATTTTTCCATCGAATACTTAGAAAATTTATATCTTAAATGCAAAGCTAAGAACCTAAAACTAACAATGTGCAATTGGAATGGAGGTTCCTTCAATGGCGAACACAAAACTAAATAACGAAAATAATAAAGAAAATCCTAAACAGGCGAATCAGCTTTTTTCTGAGCTTAGACTGAATGATGTGACTATAGCCGCCATTAAAGAGGGGCGGCGTATTGCCTTAGATAATCGCGTAAAATCATATAGTACTATGGATAGTCTTAAAAAGGCTCTGGGAGTATAAAACACGAGGCGGCAGTGATTCTCACTCTATTGTTCTTCCTTTACACAAACTAGGAATTATGTAAGGAATGAACCGGAAAAATAAACTATTTTACGGTCTTAATATCTAATTCATTTCCTCTCCCCATTCCTTCAGAAAATCCTCCATGAGCTTATCCCTTTTCTCGGCCATTTTTCGTGCAGAAGGGGTGTTCAGCTCCTTGGAAATCAGTAACAGCTTATCATAAAAATGCTCGATGGAATTCTCCAAGCTCCTACCGTGGCTTCCGCCAAACTGAAAGCAGCGCGCAATACCGATAGCGCCAATTGCTTCCAGCCTGTCTGCATCCTGCACGATTTTTCCCTCAATGGTCTCCGGCACTTTTCCTCTATTTTTGCTAAAAGAAACGGAATTGATATTCCTGCATATTTCCTCAATTCGCTCTTCGGAAAGACCCTCCTGCTCTAAAAATCTTCTGGCATTGGCATTATTTTCCGTATGAAAAAGCTTATGATCGTCGCAATCAT
>CALIEL010000091.1 GCA_938022235.1 Oribacterium parvum | reverse complement strand
AGGAGAATCCCAATGCCTACTACGCCTGCCTGAATCTGGGAGAGGCGGGATGCAGCGAAAAAATTGTAGATAGAAGCATTTGCCTGAATGCAGATATCGGGCAGGTGATTAGAGATTTGTTGTAGGGAAGCTTTGCAAGGAGGAGCACAATGAATCAAAGTGAAAGAAGGATATGGCTGATTCAAGAATTGCAAAAGGAAATGCCGGAGTATGCCCATTATCCGATTCCGAAGACTTCTGAAGAACAGTGGAAACTCCTCCGTGGACTCTTTAATGTGAGAAAACCAAGAGAAGCTTCAGAGGACTTCCTGAAAATACAGGATGCCTTTTTAAAGGAAATGATTCGTGAAAAGGGCGTAGTGGATTGAGATAGTCTGGAAGCTACAGCCTTAGATAAGCGATTGGTACTATGGCAGGGAGATATCAGTACCTTAAGGGTGGACGCCATTGTCAATGCCTGTAACAGTGCTTTGCTGGGCTGCTTTATTCCGAACCACAACTGTATTGACAATGTGGAGCACAGCATGGCAGGGGTGCAGATGCGCTATGCCTGTTTTCGGCAAATGCAGGAGCAGGGCCATGAGGAAGCTACCGGCCAATGTAAGATTACGCCGGGCTATAATCTTCCGGCAAAATATGTACTCCATACCGTTGGACCGATCGTGCAGGGAGAACTGACAGAGAAAGAAAGGAGAGAGCTTAAATCTTGCTATCAGGCGTGTCTTACGAAGGCTACAGAAGCAAAATGTAAGTCTCTGGCCTTTTGCTGTATCTCCACCGGCGTATTTATGTTTCCCAAGGACAAGGCGGCAGAGATTGCGGTAAGTACGGTAAGGGAGTGGTTGGATGCGCATCCTGAAAGTACGGTGGAAAGGGTTATTTTCAATGTTTTTACGGATGAGGATAAAGAGATTTATGACGAGTTGTTAAAAGGATAAGGATGCGAAGTAGAAATATAATGGATAAATAAGCGAAGGGGAAAGAAAATCGAATCTCCCTCAAATAAGCTTGCAAAGCCATGATGTAAAATGTAAAATTACATCATGGCTTTTTGTTCCTTGGAAGGTGATGTAGAAAAAGTCTGTGATATGCAGACAAAGTCTGTGATAAGGAGACAAAGGCAATGTCGTCTGTTGTTAGACTTTCATTGGGCGCATAATGAAGATGAAATATATTTTTTTAGGAGGATCTATGCAGGTATCAACCAAATTTACCATTGCCTTACACATTTTAATTGCTGTGAAATATTTTGAAGAAGAATATAAACTTACCAGCGATTTTCTCTCTGCCAGTATCGGCAGTAACCCGGTAATTATCCGAAACATCATGTCTCAGCTTCGGGAGGCGGGAATCATCGAAATTAAACGCGGTCCGGGAGGAATGCATATTACAAGAGATTTAAAGGACATTTCCTTTTTGGACATCTATCAGGCGGTGGAAACCAGCGGGCAGGGAGAGCTTTTTAACTTCCATGAGAAGCCAAACCCAAACTGCCCCGTAGGAAAAAACATTCATAGGATTTTGGATGAGAGTCTTTTGGAAGTGCAGAAAAAGTTTGAAGAAGAACTGAAAGAGCATTCCGTGGAAGAGGTGTATGAGAGGATGGGGAAGGGATAAAGCACTTTCAAAAGATGAAAAAAATTATAGTTTTGAAAGTGAGTGAAAATTCAAAAATTAAATAGTGCAATTAAAGTAGAGGAACTTCTAAAAAATTAGGAGTTCTTTTTTATTTATATAACAAATTATTTTTAATTCTTTGGTAAAGGATTTGGTTGAGATATATCTATTACTTAATGCTGAATATTGTCATGGGTGGAAACAATAATGATAGAAAATATAAATAAAACAGATGATTCATCAGTAAAAACAATAGTGAAAAATATAGGTAATACACAATAAGTATGATAATATCGAAGAAAGTTTTATACAAATTGAGATATTTTATGGAGGCGCAAAACATGAAAACATCAAAGTTTAAACCATTCTTCCTCATCCTTCTTCTCCTGAGTTTTCTTTGTCTAGGTTTAATTGGCTGCAGCAAAGAAGAAGCGAAAACTACAGAGGCAAAAGAAGAAAGCCAAAAAGCCGGTGAGACGGAAAAAGCCGAGGAGAAAGAAACAACTGTTACTGAGGCTAGTTCTTCCGGAAAAGCCAAAAAGGCTTGTTTAATAACAACCTCTCCTTTGGGAAATGAGTTTACAAATCTTATCTGGTCAGGCTTTGAGGACTTGAAAAAAGAAGGTTGGGAAGTAAAGTGTATTGAAGTATCCGAGGCGGCAGAATATCCGGATCAGATTCGTGCTATGGCTCAGGAGGGCTATACGGCTATGTTTACCATGTTTGATGAGCTTAGCGAAGTGGCCTTGAGTCTTTCCGATGAATTAAAGGAGAATTATCCGGATTTACATGTTTTCATGTTAGATACCTATATGGAACATGACAAAAGTAATTTTACCAGTGTTTCTGTAGATCCCTTTGAGTCTTCTTTTGTGGCAGGTTTTGTGGCTGCCAATATGACAGAAAAGAAGCAGGTTGGTTGGATTGGACATAAGGACATCTTAAAGATTCAGCGTTTTAGAGACGGATATACTGCCGGAGTAAATTATGCCAATAATGGTGTAACGGTAGTACCGGCTTTTACGGGAGACCCCTTCGATCCTATTAAAGGACAGGAAACAGCAAAGGCAATGATTCAGAATAATGACATTGACATAATATATCAAACGGATTACTTAGGAGGTCCCGGTGTTATTTCTGCTTGTGCGGAAGCGGGAATCAAGTGCATCGGTGTAGATGACTGGCAGGGCTATATTGATCCTTGCGTATTCTGGTCTGCCATTAAACCGATGAATGTTGCAGTGGTTTCTTTAGCTCATGATTCACAGAACAATAGAGAATTTCCAACTGCATTAGATTTCAACTTAAGCTCCGGCGGTGCAGTGTATGATGTACGTGATGAAAAGAACATTCCGGAAGATTTACTTGTAAAGGTAAAAGCATTAATTTCCGATATCAAAGAAGGAAAGATTGATGTTTTTGAAGGATATGATAATTACCGTTTAAATTACTAATTTGAAGAAATCATATAAATGGAGTTTGCTATGGAAGAGAATCAATATTTGCTGGAAATGAAGGGAATATGTAAGTCTTTTCCGCGGGTTATAGCAAATGATCATATTGATTTAGAAATTCATAAAGGCAGGGTTCATGCCATTATAGGAGAAAATGGTGCGGGCAAAAGTACCTTAATGAATATTATTGCCGGGATTTATCAGCTTGATGCAGGACGAATTTTCTTAAATGGAACGGAAATCAGTCTGAAAAATCCCGGTGATGGGGTAAAGCAAGGTATTGGTATGGTATTCCAAGAGTTCATGCTTTTCCCCGGTCTTAGTATTCTGGAGAATATTATCTTAGGATATGAACCCAAGAAGGGCCTTTTTCTTGACAAGAAAAAAGCGGAAGAGAAGATTAAGGGGATATGCGAAATGTATCATTTTCATATCCCCTTAAATTCATTGGTAGAAAAAGTTCCGGTAGCTGTTTTGCAGCAGGTGGAGATTGTAAAGCTTTTGTATAAAGATGCCAACATCATCATTTTGGATGAGCCAACCAGTGTACTTACGCCTCAGAGCATAGAAGGATTGTTCCGTGCCATTCGACAGCTGATTGCCAAGGGGAAAACAATTTTACTGATTACCCATAAGTTGCAAGAAGTAATGGAAATTGCAGATGAAATCACCGTTTTAAAAAGCGGTAAAGTTTCCGGGAAAATTTCCAAGAAAGACGCCAGTGAAGCAGTTCTTAGTAAAATGATGTTTGGCTCTGAAATTAATCTGAAAATGCAGAAGAAAGAAAGGCCTATCGGAAATGTTCTTTTAGAAGTCAATCATCTTAGTTTATTTACTAAAAACCATATCCCGGTAATACAGAATGTGAATTTTTCTATCCATTCCGGAGAAATTGTGGGGATTGCCGGAATTGCGGGATCGGGACAGAGAGAATTGGCAGAATCTCTAATTGGACTGTATGCTTTTTCTCAAAGTGGGGAGATTTTTTTTGAAGGAAGAGACATTCTTTCCCTTCCTGTGGGAAAAAGGAGAGAGCAAGGGATAGCTTATGTAGCTCAAAATCGGAAAACGATAGGAACCTGTGGACAATCGACCCTTTGGGAAAATATTTTTATGGGATTTCCTTTACAAAAAGAATTTCGGAATCAAATTTTACTGCATAAAGATAAAGTAGAAGAAAAATGTCAACAAATTATTCAAGATTACTCTGTTAAGGCTTCAGATTTAAATGCTCCTATCTCCACCTTGTCGGGAGGAAATATCCAAAAACTACTGGTGGGCAGAGAATTTACCCAGGGAAAGAAACTTTTGATTATTGAAGATCCTACCAGAGGAATAGATATGGGAGCCGTTGCTTTTATTTGGAAGAGGATTTTAGCCCTTGCCGCATCCGGAGTTGCGATCCTCTTAATTAGTCATGAGCTGAATGAGTTAAGAGAACTTTCGGATAGAATTCTGGTTTTGTGTAATGGAAGCCTCATAGAGCCGGAAAACAGTAAGGATTTAAGGGAAGAAGAATTGGGCTTATGGATGTTAGGAGGAAATAAAAATGAAGAACGACAAGCTCCATAAGTTTAGCAAAATTGTCTTGCAATATGGTATAGCACTTTTCCTAACCTTGTTTTGTGGTGGATTACTGGTGATTTTGCAAGGAGAAAAGCCGATTTATGCTTTAAAAGAAATTTTTTATGGTGCTTTTGCTAATCCTATAAATTTCGGAACTACTTTGCGTTGGGTAACTCCTTGTTTATTAGTAGGAGCTGCGGGAGTCATTTCCTTTCGCTCCGGGGTAATGAATATGGGTATGGAAGGACAGATGTACTTAGGAGCTCTGGTTTCAGCGATTTTAGGGTATTCCTTAGAGCTGCCTCCGATTTTTCATGTTCTTCTGTGTTTTATTGGCGGTGCAGCAGTTGGTGCTTTATATGCATTTATTCCGGGAGTCCTACGGCTTTATTTTCATATTCATGAACTAATTTCTACTCTAATGTTGAATTTTTTGGCAGCATTATTTACAGAATTTATTGTGATGTGGGTAATTCTTGGGGGGAAGCATGCGGAAAATGGCTCCCAGTCCATTGCCACACCGGAAATTTCCAAAACTGCCGTATTGCATCCTCTGATTAAAGGGACTATGGCCAGCACCGGAATTTTTATAGCCATTTTTATTCTATTGATTTTATGGTTTTTCTATCGTTTTACGATTAAGGGCTATGAATTTAAGCAGATGGGAAGAAATCTTGCTTTTGCCAGACAGGGAGGGGTTAAGGTTGAGAAAAATTATATTCTTGTTTTAGCCATTTCAGGGGCTATTGCAGGGCTTTGTGGAGCTACTGAGGTTCTGGGATCCTATCATCGTTTTATACCGTATTTTAGTAAAAATATGAGCTGGGACGGAATCATGATTACCAGAATTGCATTAAATAATCCCTTGGCAGTATATCCTGTTTCCCTAATTTGGGGAGCTTTAAAGGCCGGAGCTTTACATATGGAGAGAGTGACCAGCTTGAATCGCTTAGTGGTGAATCTCATTCAGATGTTTTTTGTGCTTTTTGTGGCCGTGGACTATGAAAGCATAGCGAAAGCTATTAGGGAGAATATCATTTTGCTTTTTAAGAGAGAATTTGTGAGCGAAAATAAGAATGAAACGGTAGGAGAACATAGGTAAGAAAAGCTAAGAGAAAAGAGGAGAATAGGGTGAAGGAAATCTTGAGCTTGTTATTTGGTACTGTGACATTAGGAGCCACCATCCGTCTGGCCACTCCTGTTTTGTTTACCGCCATTGGAGGCTGTTTTTCACAAAAGGTGGGGACATTCTGTATTGCATTTGAATGCTTTATGCTATCCGCCGCTTTTTTTGCTGCCTGGGGAAGTTTTTTAACAGCCAGCCCCTATGTTGGAGTGATATTTGCCATTTTGACAGGCCTTTTTTTGGCTGTACTTTACGGGCTGTTCGTACTTCATTTTCATGCCAATGCGGTCATTGTCAGCATCGCTTTTAACTTTGGTGCCTGGGCAGGGACGACCTTATTGCTGACAAAAATATTTGGAGTACGGGGATATTTTTTCAGTCCGAAAATTAAGGGCTTCTCCTCCCTATCGATTCCTTTTTTATCCGGCATTCCCTATGTTCAAGAGGTCATTAATAAACAATCTGTTTTGGTTTATCTGGCCTATATTTTTGTTCCTATAAGCTATGTTCTTATGTATAAAACCGCCTTTGGCCTCAGAGTGAGAGGTGTGGGAAAATCTGAAATTGCGGCTAAAACAGTGGGGGTCAGTATTCTTCGATATCGTTGGCTGAGTTTGTTTATCATGGGGGCAATGTCCGGCTTGGGCGGTGCCTACATTACTCTGTCCGGATTAAATATTTTTTCGGAAAATATGACGGCGGGAAGGGGCTTTTTAGCCTTTGCAGCCATTTTGGTTGGAGATGGAAATCCATTGAAAGTAGCTCCTATTTGCCTTTTATTTGCTTATATGGATGCCTTGAATTTGGAGCTAAGTTCCAGAGGGATGCCGGTCCAGCTTTTAAAAATGTTACCCTATTTCATGGTTCTGTTTGTTTTGCTTCTATCCCGATGGAAGGAATTCGATGGAGTAGCAAGATTACAGGAAGAAATTACTTTATAAAGGAGAAATCATGGCTGAATATTTCATAGAAACCGCTCTACTTACCCATGGATTAGTTTCCCTTGGAGAGGAAGAAATCCTATCTTTATGGCCTTGGAAGGATAAAA
>CALIEL010000090.1 GCA_938022235.1 Oribacterium parvum | reverse complement strand
GTATCTGGAATTTGTTTCCAAAGAGGATATTCATGTCTATTCCGTGGATGAGGTTTTTATGGATCTTAAGCCCTATGAGAGAATTTATCAAAAAAGCAGTAGGGCCTTGGCAGAGGAGATTTGTAGAAGGGTTTATGAGGAGGTGGGGATGATTGCCACCGTCGGTTTAGGGGAGAATCTCTATCTGGCCAAGGTGGCTATGGATATCGAAGCAAAACACATGCAAGCCTCTAAGGAAGGGATTCGTTTGGCCATGCTGACGGAGCAATCTTATCGGGAAAGTCTTTGGCAGCATAAGCCCCTCCATGATTTTTGGCGGATTGGCCGGGGAATTGAGAATCGTTTAGCTTACTATGGAATCTATACTATGGGAGATATTGCTATGGCGGCGCTTTCCGGCAGTAAAGAAAAGAAAAATCAGGCACTCCTGTATAAGCTTTTTGGAATACAGGCAGAGCTTTTGATTGACCATGCCTTTGGCTATGAAACGTGCAAGATAGAGGATATCAAGGCCTTTCACAGTAAAAGCAACAGCCTGCATAGCGGGCAGGTTTTGCCCTCCCCCTACGGCTTTACGGAGGGGAGGATGGTGGCAGAGGAGATGGCGGAGGATTTGGCACTGGATTTACTAAAGAAAGGGAAGGACTCTGCCTTTGTGCAACTCTATCTTTCTTTTGACGAGGAAAATGCAGGAGAAAGCTATGAAGGGAAGCTTGTCCAAAATCACTATGGAAAAAGGGTACCGAAATCCGTCCATGGTCTATATCATTTTCCGAAAAGGAGCAATCAGGGGAGAGCCTTTCGAGAGGCGGTTTTGGCTATCTATGACCGGATTATGGACAGAAGATTAAGAATCAGAAAGCTTAGTATTTCCGCAGAGGATGTAAGGGATTGTGAAGCCTTGCCGGAGGGGCAGCTGGATTTGTTTCAGCATTTTTTGACCTCGGCTGAGGAAGAGCAGGAGCTTACAGAAAAGGCGCAATTTCTGGAAAAGGAAGAGAAGGCCAGAGGAGCAGCTTTAGCGGTAATGGAGAAATTCGGAAAGAATGCCCTACTGAAGGGCTACCAGTATCTGGAGGGAACCAGAGGAAGGGAGAGAAACCGACAGATTGGAGGCCATAACAGTGGCGTTTCGGACTTGGTTTCTATCAGGAGAAAGGAGGAATCCACTATAGCGAAGAATATCGTGGAAGGACAGGATTATGAAAGATAGAAAAAAAGAAAAGATAGAAGAAAACTCCTATCAATCAATTTTATATACCAGCTATCCCATTCCCCTTCTTCGGAAGAGGATGTCCAAGGAGAGTCGAGCTGCACAATTCGCTCCCTTTGCCGCCCTAAAGGGCTATGAGGAGATGCTGGAGGAGGACAATCCTAGTCCTTTTTCTGCACCAGTAAGGACTGGATAAATTGCTCTGCTGTTCGTCCTGTGGCGGCTCCTCTTCGGATAGACCAGGCATTGGCTATGGTCAGAAGCTTTTCCTCGGAAAGGGAAAGCTTGTATTTATTGGCCAGAGAAAGCACGATTTTCTGATAAAGGGTGTAGGCCGGCTTTTGGAAGAGGATGGAAAGCCCAAAACGATCTGCCAAGGAAAGCTTTTCCTCTGTAGTGTCGGAATGGTGTAAGTCCTCTTGGTATTCGATATCATTTTTATCGGAAAGATTTTCCTTTACCAAATGTCTTCGGTTAGAGGTGGCATAAAGCAGAATATTGTCTGCTCTTCCTTCCAAGCCTCCTTCCATGACCGCCTTCAGCAGTTTATATTCCACTTCAAAATTCTCGAAAGAAAGATCGTCAAAGTAAAGAATAAAGAAATAAGGTCTTTCTCTAAGGGTTTGCAAGAGGAAGGGAATTCCCTCCAGATCTTTTTTGAAAAGAGAAACAAAGCGGAGTCCTTTAGAATGGTATTCCTCCAAAAGCGCCTTCATGCAGCTGGATTTTCCGGTTCCCGCATCTCCGTAGAGTAGGACGTGATTTGCCTTCTTTCCTGCCAAAAAGGCTTCTGTATTCTCTTTCAAGGCGGAAATTTCCTTTTCATAGCCCAAAAGAGTGGAGAATCCGGGATACTTCTGCAAGGGAAGACCTTCCAAACAGTATTTGGAAGAGCCTGTACCGAAAATATTTTCTTTTTCCAAGCTAAAGGCGGAATGACAACGGAAAAGTCCTACACCTTTTTCCTTATATTCCCTTTCCAAAATAGAAGAGAATTCCTGAGCATCCTTTGCTGCTTCCAGTTTATTGTTAAAGGAAAGCAGCTGTGCTTCGTAGGAATAGGAGGGGAAGTACTCAGTCTCAGAAACTTTTCCTCGAAATACGGAGTCGATAGCCTTTTGTTCCTTTGGAAAGAAGAAAGACAGGTTTAAATGGTAGAGGGAATAGAGGATATCCATTTCTCTTTGGATAAATTCCGGATAAGAGAAATGACCCCAGCCTCTTTTTTCGGCAGATAAACTTAGAGAATTTTCGTCCTGCAAAAGAAAATCGGAAAGAAAAATATGCCAAAGGTTTGTTTCCTTTGGCATATTGGAATAGTTTTGAAAGAGACGGGAGAGGGCAGCATAAGGAGCATCCGCCTTTAAATCCTGCACGAAATCTGTTTCTAAAAGACTTCGATAAAACAATAATTCTTCCATTCTTTCTAAATTCATCCCTTGTACTCCTATTATTTACTATAAAAACTTGCTACTAGATATTTTTCTATTCTCCATTAGAGGATAGTTTATCTAATTTGACTTGCTTTTTCCGGAACTGCTCTTGCTGTTATCGTGAGAGGAAGTCTTTTCCGAACTATTCTTGGAAGAGCTCTTTTCAGCACTGCTCTTTTCAGAATTTTCACCGGTATGATTTTTGGAAGATCCGGTTTTTTCCGAGCTGCTTTCCTCCTCTTTATTGCCTGACTTACCGTTATGTGTGTTGCTCTTACTATCTTTGTTTTTGCTGTTTTCGCTTTTGCTATCTTCGTCCTTAGCCGCTTCTTCATCCGCCTTGGTTTTCGGATAAGGAGATTCTTCTAAAGTGAAGTTGCCGGTAACCTGATTTCCCGATTTGTCAGAAACATACACGGTAAGCCCATTACTTTTCATGGAAAATGTCACCTTGCCGGTAGCTTCATCAATGTTGGTGGGTTTAAGATTGTCTCCATCCTTATCAATTCCGTAAATTGTGGCATAATCCACTCCGGACTGATCATCGCTTACAGTAAACTCAACATATCCGGAGCCGAGAACAACATTATCCTCATCGATGACGGGAGGATTTTCATCAAAACTATTGATTTGGGTATTGCTGACTTGCATCATTCCGTTGATGGATTTTGCGGAAATCCGAAGATTTCCATTTCCGGTAAGAGAAATGATGTAATTTTGATTTTCCTTTGTGAAATTTTGCTCTTTTCCTTCTAATTTTGCAGTGAACTCTTTAATAGGAAGAATGGAATCCACATGAACCAAAAGAGTTCGTACAGCAGGATCATCCGTTTCCGTAGCTTCATTCACCTTTAACTTTGGGGTAGCTAAAACAAAAAACAAAATAATGGAATTAATCACCAGATAAGGCAGGACATAATGAAGAAGTATAGAAAGGAAGCCGGACTTCTTTTTCTGTGACCCTT
Source organism: Oribacterium parvum (assembly GCA_938022235.1). GTDB lineage: Bacteria > Bacillota > Clostridia > Lachnospirales > Lachnospiraceae > Oribacterium > Oribacterium parvum_A. The sequence continues at coordinate 6,377 of CALIEL010000090.1, read as the reverse complement.
TGGAACTTCTATAATCTTTTTGGTTGGACATGTTTTTCTCCTCAGCTTTTTCTAAATACTACGGCAAGAAAGTATACCAAATCTTCCTTTTGCTTACAAGATAACTTCTATGCAATTAGGACTTCCTATCGAAATTGTTAAGAAATAGCGCTGCATTCGCCGAATTTAAAGAGCACTGTCAAAATCTTTGATAATGAACATTTTCAAAGATTTTCTCAAAGACATTTTCAAAGACATTCCTAAAGACATTCCCAAAGACATTCCTTTTGAACCCTAGGCAAAAGAGAAAGAGAATGTTAGAATGAGAAGACTAATCTTGGAGGGGTGTTATGAAATTTGATACGAAAAGAGATATAAAAAGGCTGCTTGGCGTTTTGGCGGGAGCCACTTTGTTGGCTTTAAACTTGAAAACCTTCGTTTCTGCGGGAGGACTTTTTCCGGGAGGAGCTACAGGACTTACGGTTCTCTTGCAAAGAGTGGCATTACGCTATTTTAATTTAGCGCTTCCATATTCTGTACTGAATATCATTATCAATATCATTCCGGTCTATATCGGTTTTCGGTATGTGGGAAAGAAATTCACAATCTTATCTTTGATTATGATTTTGTTCACAGGCTTTGTAACGGATAGTGTGAATTTACAGCCCATTACCTCCGATATGCTTTTAATTTCTATTTTCGGAGGAATCTTAAATGCCTGTGCCATTACGCTTTGTCTCAGGATGGATGCTACCTCCGGAGGAACGGATTTTATCGCGATTTATCTGTCTCAGAAAAAGGGAGTGGACACTTGGAATTTGATTTTCTATTTTAACGCCGCCCTTTTGGCCGTTGCCGGATATCTTTTCGGTTGGGAGAAGGCGTTATACTCCATCATTTTCCAATATGTGTCTACACAAACCATTTCCGCACTTTACAGAAATTATCAAAAGCTTACGCTTTTTGTGATAACGGACTATCCCAATGAAATAGCGGCGGGAATCCATGAGGTCTGTCATCACGGCGCCTCTATTATGCACGCCATGGGAGCATTTGAAAGAAAAGACCATTATATGGTGTATTCCGTAATTTCATCAGCGGATATCAAGAAAGTAAAGATGAAGATTAACGAAATTGATCCCAAAGCCTTTATGAATACGATTCGTTCTAAGGATATTACCGGGCATTTTTATATGAAGCCGAAGGATTAAAAGAGCAGGACATAATATTTCGATTTGAAGGAGAAAGATTAAAAGAGTAGGAAATCACATTTCGATTTGAAGGAAAAGGATTAAAAGAGTAGGAAAGCATATAGAAAAGCATATAGGAAAATATATAGGAAATTATAGTAGATAAAAAGGGAGAAGAAGTGCTTATGAAAAAGCAGTATCAGAATATATTTTTGGATTTGGACGGAACCATTATGGATTCCGGCTCCGGAATTATGAAGTCGGTGCAATATGCCTTGGATCATTTTTCCTTACCCAATGAACCGGAGGAAAAGCTGAGAAGATTTGTGGGACCCTCCTTGCAGGATTCTTTTATGCGATTCTACGGCTTTTCTGAAGAAAAGGCTAAAGAAGCCATTTCCTATTATCGGGAATATTATCCCGAGAAGGGAATGTATGACGCCTTTTTATATCCCGGGATGGAGGAATGCATGAAGAAGATGCATGAAGGAGGGAAGAAGCTGGTGCTTTTAACCTCTAAGCCTCTGTTTTTTGCCACACAAATCATAGCCCACTTTGGTTTATCCCCTTATTTTTTCCTGGAAATAGGCACGGAGCTGAAAGAGCAACATTCCGACAAGAGTTTCTTGATGGAGAAAGCTATAGAAAAGGGCGGTTTTCAAAGAGAAGATTGTCTTATGGTAGGAGATACCGTTTATGATATCCAAGGGGCGAAGGATGTGGGAATCGACTCTGTGGCAGCGCTTTACGGCTATGGAGAACGGAAAGAAATCGAAACGGCAAATTATTCCATTGAAAAGCCTTTGGATTTATTGAAGATTGTTTTTTAATAGACTAAATTTACTCAGTGAACCCGCTGCTGCATGAAGAGGGAAAATTATGGCATGATAGCGGTAAAATTATATTTACGGTTTAAGAAGAAAGGATGTATATGAAAAGAAATCTTTGGAAATGGCTGTTACTTTGTCTTCTTTGCCTTGGCCTTTTTGCCTGTACCAAGGGCGGAGAGAGCTCTACGGAAGCAAAGAAGGAATCTACTCCTTCTGTAGAAGAGAAAAGCTCCTCAGTAGAAAGCTCTGAAAATGCGGAAGAATCCAAGGCTGAGAATAAGACTGAGGCAGGAGAAGGTCCGACGATTTTAAGCCTGAAGGGACCCACCACCATTGGTCTTGTGCATTTGATGGAGAAAAGTGAAGAGGAAAAACTTCCTTACCAATTTCAAATGGAAGCAAGCCCGGATGCTTTACTTCCGGAGTTTGTGTCCGGAAAGGGGCAGATTGCCACAGTTCCGGCCAATATGGCGGCGGTTTTATATCAAAAGCTGGACAAGGACGTGGAAGTCTTGAATATCAATACGCTGGGAATCCTGTATGTGATTACCGGAAATGAGGAGGTAAGCAGCATTGCGGATTTAGCAGGAAAGGATATTTATATGCCGGGACAGGGAGCTACACCGGAGTATGTGCTTCGTGCCCTGCTTTCCAAGAACAATGTGGAAGGAAATCTTAACTTTGTAACGGAACCCGCCGAGGCAGTAGCGCATTTACAGGAGAATCCCAACAACGTGGCAATTCTTCCTGAGCCCTTTGCCACAGCAACCCTTTTACAAAACAGTAATTTACAAAGAAAAATTTCTATTACAGAGGAGTGGAAGAAGTCCTTTGATGGTGTGGAGTTACCAACAGCGGTAACCATTGTCAGAAAGTCCTATGCCAAGGAACACCCTGAAATTGTGAAGGCTTTTCTGGAGGAGGAAAAGGAAAGCATTGACGCTGTGGAAAAGGATGTTCAGAAGACGGCAGAGCTGGTGGTGAAACAGGGAATCCTGGAGAAAGAAGCTTTGGCAGCCAAGGCTATTCCAAACTGTAATATTCATTTCATTGACGGAGAAGAGATGAAGAAAGCTTTGGAGCAGTATTATCAAGTTCTTTTTAAGTCCAATCCTAAGTCTGTGGGAGGAGCTTTACCGGAAGATGCCTTTTATGCTCAGTCTTAGATAGTGGGGAAGTGACAGTTCTTTATAAAAGCCATAGATTGGATATAGAAAAGAACGAAATGCATTCCGATTGTTAGGAAGGAAAGAATGTGAAGCAATGGCGTAAAGCGGGAATTATACTATTTTGGTTGCTTCTATGGGAATTGTTTGCCGGATTGGTGAACAATTCCTTTCTTTTGGTTGGACCTATGGAAAGTGTCAAGGCTTTAAGTCGACTATTACAGAAGCAAGAATTCTACGGAATTCTGTGGAAAAGCTCTCGGGGAATTCTTTCGGCCTATCTTCTGAGTTTTCTCCTGGCTTTGATACTTTCTTATCTTTCCTATAGAAATTCTCTGTTGGAGGATTTTTTAAAGCCGGGGGTTTTTGTGTTAAGAAGCTTACCTGTGGCCAGTTTTATTATTATTCTTTTGTTCTTTCTGGGAAGGGACAAGCTTTCCTTCACCATAAGCGGCTTTATGTCCTTTCCGATTTTCTACATTAACCTTCTGGAGGGCTTTCATAAAACAGATCCTAAATTACTGGAAATGGCGGAAGTCTTTCATTTTTCCCTATATCGAAGACTTCGGTATATCCATCTTCCGGCAGTATATCCCTTATTGCTTGGGGCAGCGAAATTAGCCATGGGACTTTCCTGGAAGAGCGGAATTGCTGCGGAGCTGATTGGTCAAGTGGGAAAAAGTATAGGCTATCAGTTGATGGAGGCCAAGGTGAGCCTGGAAATGGCGGATGTCTTTGCCTGGAGTATCGTGATTATTGCCTTGTCTCAGTGCTGGGAAATCCTGGTAATACTGCTGATTAAGGGCTTGTGCAGGAAGGGATGTGCGTAATGGAGATTCGAATCGAAAATGGAGAGAAGCGCTTTGGAGAAAAAGTCCTTTTTTCCAATTTTTCCTGCCAAATGGATTTTCACAAACATTCTCTTTATAGAATTTCCGGGGAATCCGGAAAGGGGAAAACTACTTTGCTGCGAATTTTGGCTTCTCTGGAAAAACTGGATCGGGGGGAGCTACAGTTTCTATTCGGGGAGGCAGCCAGAGGAGAGGGGAGCTTTAAGCTTTCCATGCTATTTCAGGAAAATCGACTGCTGGAAAAATGTAGCGGATTGGAAAATCTTCAGATTGCTTTGCCGATGCTGTCTAAAAAAGAAATTCTGACAGAAATGACTGTTTTTTTCGAAGAAGAAGATTTCCGAAAAAAAGTAGAGAAATATTCCGGGGGGATGAAGAGGCGATTAAGCTTTCTAAGGGCAATGCTGTTTCCCTTTGACTTCCTGCTTCTGGACGAACCCTTTACAGGCCTGGATAAGGAAAATAGAAAGATAATGGAGGAGTATCTGCTTTCTCATCAAAATAAACGCCCGGTAATCTTTGCCAGCCATGAAAATCCACTGCTATGGAAAGATTACGGAACTATCGCGTTATAAATTGAAGGGCCTTGTATGATAAAAAACTTAAAATTGCTCTTTTAAATACTTAAAAAGAAAAACTGTAAAGAAAATTTTATGAAATGGCAGAAAACTTGTAACACATGAAGAAAGACTTTTGTCTATACTTTTGATAGCGAATAGACAAAAGGAGGTTTCTATGAAAGCGAAATCATTTTTAAAAGGAATGGCAGTGTTTATGAGTATTATGGCGGTTTCCGCATTTTCTGCCTTTGCCGCAGGAAACAAGGCAGAAATCGGATCGGTGAATTTACAGATTGACAGTTCGGATATTGAAATCGGGTCGGCTGCAAAGAAGATTTCCGTAAGTAGCGGTGATGACGGTTTTACCATTCAAAATGATGAAGGAACCGCTTTGAATATGCAGGGAAATGTTTGGAAAAGTAACACGACTCCCCAGTTCAAGGTAATTTTAAAGGCGGATTCCGAGCATAAGTTCAATACCAACAATTTAAAGACTGCGAATTTTTATAAATTTAGCGGAGCTGAGGTAGGATTTGTAAAGGCTACAGGTACTGCAAATTCCATCACCCTCACCATCAAAACCAAGAAGCTGAAGGCAAATCCCGGTGACTTGACAGTAGGAGATGTAAGCTGGAGAGATGAAAACGGTGTGGCAGAATGGTCCGGGGTGGATAATGCGGAAAAATATCTGGTAAAGCTCTATAGAGGAAGTCAGTTTATCACCAGCGGAGAAACTACCGGAACCAGCTATGATTTTCGCTCTGCGATTACCCAGAACGGAAACTACAGCTACAAGATCAGAGCCTATGCTTACGGAAGCTATGGAGACTGGGTAAGCTCCGAAGAACTGGAGATGAGAGCAAGCTCTTCTCAAGGCGGTACGGAGAATGGACGTTGGATTTTAGATGCGCATGGTTGGTGGTTCTTAAATCCGGACCGTTCTTATCCTGCCAACACCTGGAAGATGATTAACGGAAAGTGGTATTATTTCAATAAGTCCGGCTATATGAAGACCGGTTGGGTACAGACCAACGGAATTTGGTATTATCTTGGTGCAGACGGTGCAATGCTCAGCAATACCAGAACACCGGACGGCTATTATGTAAATCAAAGTGGAGCATGGGTGGCGTAAACCCCACAGAATCATAAAAAATGCAAAAGTTATAGCAGATATAATGAAAAGTTTCTTGACAGAGAAATGAGCCTATGGGATAATTCCTTCATATTTTTCAAGGAGGAAAGGGTTATGCAGAACATTTGGCTGGCAATTATTATGATTCTTGCAGTCATTATTGTCTTACACGATAATGTTTGTTTGCGTAACGCCACTTTTGAAAGATAAAGACATGATTTGAGCCTTTAGCCTTACAGCGTTACGCTGTAAGGCTTTTTCAATGAAACGGGAGAGAAAATGAAATTATCAGGGGCAAGGCTATTAATTGAAGAGTTGATTCATCAGGGGGTGGATACCGTATTCGGCTATCCCGGAGGTGCAGTTTTACAGATTTATGATGAGCTGTATAAGTGTAAAGATCGGATTCATCATGTTCTTACCGCCCATGAGCAGGGGGCATCCCATGCTGCAGACGGCTATGCCAGGGCCAGCGGAAAGGTGGGCGTGGTTATTGCAACTTCCGGTCCGGGAGCAACTAACCTTGTAACCGGCATTGCCAATGCCTATCTGGATTCCGTTCCTATGGTGGCCATTACCGGAAATGTAGCCACGGAAGCACTGGGAAGAGACAGCTTTCAGGAGGTGGATATCGTATCCATTACCCAGCCTGTGGTGAAGCATAACTTC
>CALIEL010000089.1 GCA_938022235.1 Oribacterium parvum | reverse complement strand
CTGGAGCAGGTCATTACCGAGAAAACGAAGATTTTAGTACTTCCTTTCCCCAACAATCCTACCGGTGCCATTATGGAGAAGAAGGATTTGGAAGAGATTGTGCCCTTGATTTTAAAGCATAATCTCTATGTGCTGACCGATGAAATCTACTCCGCCCTTTGCTACAAGGGAGAGCACCATTCCATTATCGAGTTTCCGGGGATGAGGGAAAGAACCGTGTATATCAACGGCTTTTCCAAGGCCTATGCTATGACAGGATGGCGCTTGGGATATGCTTGCAGTGCGGCTCCCATTTTAAAGCAAATGTTAAAGCTCCATCAGTATGCCATTCTGTGTGCTCCTACCACCTACCAGTACTCCGCTATTGCAGCTATTAGAAACGGAGAAGAGGACGTGCTGAGAATGCGGGATGCCTACAATGAAAGAAGAAGACTCCTCTTGTATCATTTTCAGAAAATGGGTTTGGACTGCTTTGAACCCTTTGGGGCTTTCTATGTCTTTCCCTGCATTAAGAAGTTCGGTCTCAGCAGTGAAGAATTTGCGGAACGACTGCTTCGGGAAGAAAAGGTGGCGGTGGTGCCGGGAAATGCCTTCGGAGATTCGGGAGAGGGCTTTATTCGTATATCCTACGCCTATTCCATTGAAAATTTAAAGCTGGCTTTGGAAAGAATAGAGCGTTTTGTGAAGAAATTACAGGAGAGCAATCATGGCCTGGTATGATGGCGCAATTTTTTATCAAATCCTGCCGGGAGCGGTGCTTTCCACCCTTTCCGGAGATGAGAACAGCAATATCAAGGAGCTGGAGGAATACCTCCCCTATTTAAAGGTCTTAGGCTGTGACGGTATTATTCTGGGACCTGTGTTTTCCAAGAATCCCTTACAGTACGGCACGGGTGACTTTCATCAGATTCGGGAATGGTTGGGGACGGAAGAAGAGTTTCGAAACTTTGTGGAGGATGCCCATGGGATGGGAATCCGCATTGTTTTGGATGTGGCATTCCCCTTCTGTGACAGAAGTTTTTTTGCCTTCCAAGACTTGCAGGAAAAGGGAGAAGCCTCTCCGTATTGTGATTGGTTTTTGGATTTAGATTTTTCAAAGCGCTCTCCCATGGGAGATTCCTTTTCCTATCAATCCTTTAGAAATATGCCGGAACATCCCTTACTCAATCTGGACAATGAGGGGCTTCGGCTTTATCTTGTGGAACAGGTAAAGCACTGGATTTCCGCCTATGATATTGACGGTCTGCGTCTGGCCTACAGTGAAGCGGTGGACATTCATTTTCAAAAATCCCTCCGTTACTTTAGCAGTCAAATGAAAGCGGAGTTCTTCCTTTTGGGAGAGCAGTTTATCGGAGAGTTGGCCAGGGCAATCAATACGGAAACCCTGCAATCCTTGGCCAATCAGGAGCTTTATCAGGGGCTTTGTCAGGCCTTTAATGAGAAGAATTTCTATGATTTGGCCCAGAGAATCGGAAAAAATCAAGAGCTTACTAAGCAAATGCAGCTATTTCTGGAAAGTCCCAATACCCATAGAATCGCCACGGTCTTAGAAGAGGAAAAAAATCTGTGGGGAATCTATATGGCACTTTTCACCCTGCCGGGAAGACCTACTTTGTATTATGGAGGAGAATACGCTTTGGCAGGAAAAAGAGGGGAAAAGCAGGGAGAAATTCTTTCTCCTAAATTCACCCTGTCCCAATATAAGCCGGATGCCTTTACCAGCTATATTGCAAAGCTTGCGGAAATTCACGGAAAGAATTCGGAGCTGCAAATCGGAGAGTTTAAAGAGGTTTACCTGGACCATAGACTCTATGCTTATCTTCGTATGGACGGAAACAGTGCCGTGCTTACGGTACTGAACAATGACAGCATGGATCAATATATTACCCTGACGCTTCCCAAGAAGGCGAGCATTGCCTTCGACCTGATGACTACAGAGCCGGTGGAGCTGACAGAAGAAGGAAATATCAAGGTTTTCTGTGAAGCTCACGGAGGAAGAATCATTAAGTTAAAATAAGATAAGCAGAAAGAAAAGGAGGGAAGCTTAGCCCTCCTTTTCCTTTTTAGCTTTTTCTGCCAATCGGTAACATAGGGAGATTCAACTCTAAAAAAAAAGGACAAAAGATCTGAAAATAAGGAGAGAAGAGTTCTATAAATAAGAGGAGAAAAGCACTAAAAATAAGAGGACAAAAGCCCTGAAAATAAGGTATACTAAGAAAATAAACGACGAGAATGATTCACATCTGCTGATGGAAAGAGGAGGAGAGTTCTATGGAAGGTTTTCTTTCAGAGTTAGACCGGTATCTTTTTGGAAACGGAAGGCATTATAAAATTTATGAGAAGATGGGTGCTCATCCTGCTTGCTTTGAAGGGCAGGAGGGAATCCACTTCGCGGTTTGGGCTCCCCATGCCAAGAGAGTGTCCATCGTTTGTGATCGAAACGGCTGGGATCCGGAGAGGAATCCCATGCTTCCCTTAGAGAGTACGGGCATTTATGAAGGATTTTATCCCGGAATGGGGGTAGGAGAGCTTTATAAGTATGCTATTTTGACAGAGGCCGGGGAATGGATTTTCAAGGCAGACCCCTATGCCTTTGCCGCAGAATTCAGACCGGGAACCGCCTCTATTACAGCAGACCTTTCCGATTTTCCCTGGGCAGACGGAAAATGGATGGAGGAGCGAAAGAAAAGAAATCCGGAAGAATCCCCCCTGTCCGTGTATGAGGTGCATTTGGGCTCTTGGAAGCGGCACAATCGTCCGGAAAATAACGGTTTTATCAATTACATCGAAGCGGGAGAACAGCTGGCAGAATACTGTAACTACATGGGCTATACCCATGTGGAATTAATGGGCATTGCAGAGCATCCCTTTGATGGCTCCTGGGGCTATCAGGTGACCGGGTATTATGCGCCAACCTCCCGTTATGGTGATCCCCGACAGTTTATGGAAATGGTCAACATTTTGCATCAGCACGGAATCGGGGTGATTTTAGACTGGGTTCCTGCACATTTTCCAAAGGATGCCCACGGCTTAGCCAACTTTGACGGAACCGCCTGCTACGAACATCCGGACAGCCGCCTGGGAGAGCACCCGGACTGGGGCACCAAAGTCTTTAACTATGAGAAGACAGAGGTGCAGAATTTCCTCATTGGCAATGCCCTTTATTGGTACGATATGTATCATATTGACGGCTTACGAGTGGATGCGGTGGCTTCTATGCTGTATCTGGATTACGGCAGAAAAGATGGAGAATGGCTCCCCAATATTTACGGGGGAAACGGTAATCTGGCAGCCATCGAATTCTTTAAGCATTTGAATTCCATTATCCGAAAGAGAGAGGACGGTACCGTAATTATTGCGGAGGAGTCCACTGCCTGGCCGGATATTACCAAGTCTCCGGATGAGGGGGGCTTAGGCTTCCACTTCAAATGGAATATGGGGTGGATGCATGACTTCCTAAGCTACATGAAGGAAGATCCCATGTATCGAAACTACCACCATAATCAGCTGACCTTCGGCATGAGCTATGCCTATTCGGAGAAGTTTATCCTGGTGCTATCCCATGACGAGGTAGTGCATCTGAAACGTTCCATGATTGAGAAAATGCCGGGAAGCCGGGAACAAAAGTTCCGGAACTTAAAGGCTGCCTACTTCTTTATGATAGGCCATGCCGGAAAGAAGCTGCTCTTTATGGGACAGGATTTCGGACAATACCGGGAGTGGAACGAGGACTGCTCCATCGACTGGCATTTGCTGGAAGAGCAGGAGAACCGTTCCTTACATTCCTTCCTGCGAGACCTCTTACAACTCTATAAAAGCTATCCGGCCCTTTATGAGGCGGATTATCTGTATGAAGGCTTCTCCTGGGTCAATGCGGATGATGCCAGCCGTTCCATTTACAGCTTCATTCGTAACCCGAAAAACCATCTTTCCCATTCCGGAAAGCCGGGAGTTCAGAATAGCGCCCTGGCGGCAGTGGCAACAGAGGGTAAGGCTGTTTTAGAAAACGGCAATACAGCATTAGAGAACGGCAAAACCCTTTCTGCCAAAATTCCGGGAGAGCATCGGGAAAGTCTTCTCTTCGTGGTAAACATGACTCCCGTGGATCACGAAGAATACTGGGTAGGAATGCCGAAAGCCAAGGAAGCAAGACTGATTCTTACAGAAGAAGGGCTTTGTAAGGAAGAAAAATACTACCCCGTGGTAAAGGGAGAGTGTGACGGAAGAGACTATCACATTGCCTACCCCTTAAGGGGCTTCGGTTGTGCGTTATTTGCCTTTACAGAGGAAACTGAGGATTCCTGTGCCAACGCTCTTTCTTCCCAAAAAGAGGAAAAGCTTCAAGTCTCCGAGGAGAAGCCGGAAGTGCAGCAGGAGAAAAAAGAAAGCTCTAAGGTGGCGGAAAAGACAGCAGAAGAGACAGCAGAAAAGACTGCAGAAGAGATAGTAGAAAAGCTTGTAGAAGAGACAGCAGAAAAAACAATAGAAAAAAACGCAGAAAAAGACGCAGAGAAAACGGCAGAGAAAAATTCTGAGAAAACTGCGGAATACTTCAGCGAAGTCAGAGTTCGGGAGGAAGCCGGCTGAA
>CALIEL010000088.1 GCA_938022235.1 Oribacterium parvum | reverse complement strand
CGGAGATGGTGGACTACTTAAATCATCCGGACAAGTATTCCAGAATCGGTGCCAAGATTCCCAAGGGAGCTTTGCTTGTGGGACCTCCGGGAACCGGTAAAACCATGCTGGCCAAGGCTGTAGCCGGCGAAGCAGGTGTTCCCTTCTTCTCCATTTCCGGATCGGAATTCGTGGAGATGTATGTGGGTATGGGAGCGGCGAAGGTTCGTGATCTTTTTGATCAGGCGAAGAAAAAGTCCCCCTGCATTATCTTTATTGATGAGATTGATGCCATCGGTAAAAAGCGTGGTGCCGGCGGTTTAGGGGGAAATGATGAAAGAGAACAGACCTTGAATCAGCTCCTTACAGAGATGGACGGTTTTGACAGCAATAAGGCCATTATTCTTTTGGCAGCTACCAACCAGCCTGATCAGTTGGATCCGGCACTTCTCCGTCCGGGACGTTTTGACCGAAGAGTACCGGTGGAGCTTCCGGATTATCAGGGTAGAATCGATATTTTAAAGGTACATAGTGCCAAGATTAAAATGTCCGACAACGTAAGCCTGGAGGCTATTGCCAAGGCGGCTCCCGGTGCGTCCGGCGCGGAACTTGCCAACATTATCAATGAGGCGGCCTTAAGAGCGGTTCGTGCCGGCAGAGAAAGAGTTATCCAGTCCGACTTGGAAGAGTCCATCGAGGTGGTTATTGCCGGTTACCAGAAGAAAAATAAGGTGATGACGGAGAAGGAAAAGCTGATTGTTGCATACCATGAGGTTGGACACGCCCTGGTTGCAGCTTTGCAGAAGGACTCCGCGCCGGTTCATAAAATCACAATTATCCCTAGAACCTCAGGTGCTTTGGGCTATACTATGCAGGTGGAGGAAGAGGGAAACCATTATCTCTATTCTAAGGAAGAGCTGGAAAATGAAATTGCCACTCTCACCGGCGGACGCTGTGCGGAGGAACTCATTTTCCATACCTGCACTACAGGAGCTTCCAATGATATTGAGCGAGCTACCAAGTCGGCAAGAGCCATGATTACCCGTTACGGTATGAATCCGGAGGTGGGAATGGTAGCCATGGAGCAGCTGCATAACCAGTATCTGGGCGGAGATTCCAGCCTTACCGTATCTCCGGAAACCCAAACCAAGATTGATGAGATGGTAGTGGCCTTGGTAAAGAAACAACACGATAAGGCTTATAAGCTTCTGGAGGACAATATCACCAAACTTCACGAAATTACCAAGTTCCTCTATGAAAGAGAAACCATTACCGGAGAAGAATTTTTGGAGATTTTAAACCGAAAGGAAGTAGACCCCTCCGTAGTAGCCAGAGAGGAGCATTAAGTTTGTCAACAAATGCTGTTGAAGCACAGTGCAACAAATTTTTTAATAGTAAAAAAGACGGATTTTCGGAAGAATGATTTTTTGTAGGGATATAGCCAAGAGCTTTAAGAGATATTATAGAAATATAATCAGTTGAGAAAATCAAACAGATATAGCATTTCAGCATTATAGGTCTGTAATGAAGGCAATCTGAGCCCGTCGGCACTTGCGAAAAACACAGGAACTGTTGTTTTTCGCTTAGTGTCCGCTACGAGGAGAGGTTAGCGAGAGCGTGCCTGAATTACAGACCTATAATATGTGAAATGCTTTTTTATTTTTACAAAGCTTCTTTTTTAATTTCTAACAAAAAAGATAGATTTTTTATCGAAAAATATGGTAAAGTGACAGTATTAATACATTTTCAGGAGAAAATCAAAAGAATTACAGAAATATGCCGGGAAAAAATGCAGAACTTCGGTTCATAAACAGTCAAGGAGGGTGTATGAAAAGAGATTTGGATTATCTTCGTCTGCTGGCAAAGAGCTTTCCCAGTGCGGATGCGGCAGCAGCGGAGATTATCAATTTACGGGCAATTTGCGGTCTTCCCAAGGGGACGGAATATTTTTTTTCAGACCTTCACGGAGAAAGTGAAGCCTTCATTTTCCTGATGCGTTCCGCTTCAGGAGTGATTCGTTCTAAGATTTCCGATGTATTTTCTCATTATCTTGGAGAAGAGGAACAGTTGAATTTAGCCAACCTGATCTATTATCCCAGAGAGACTTTTATGGATAAGCGCAATACCTATCTGGAGGATAAGGAATGGCAGAAGATTACCATTCACCGTCTGGTGGCCCTATGCCTTAAGATTGCTTCCAAGTATACCCGTTCCAAGGTTCGGAAAAAGCTTCCCAAGGAATTTGCCTATGCCATTGACGAGCTTTTGCATGACGAGGAAGAAGATACCAAGCTTTATCATAAAGAGATTCTACAGGGGATTTTAGATGTAGAGAGAGGACAGGCTTTTATAATTGCTCTTTGTGAGTTGATTCAAAGTCTTAGTATAGACAGCCTGCATATTATCGGAGACATTTTCGATAGAGGCCCCCATGCAGATCAGATTATGGAAGAGCTGATGTGCTTCCATGATGTGGATATTCAGTGGGGGAATCATGATGTGGATTGGATGGGGGCTTTTTGCGGAAATCCCGCCTGCATTGCCAATGTTTTACGAATAGCTACCTCCTATAACAGCTTTGATGTTTTGGAGGACGGCTATGGTATCAATCTTCGTCCTCTGTCCATGTTTGCTCAGGAGGTATACGGGAATGACCCCTGTAGTTGTTTTACTCCTCATTTATGGGATAAAAATATTGCAGATTCCGTAGAGCCGGAGCTGGCTGCGAAAATGTGTAAGACCATCAGTGTGATGATGTGGAAGCTGGAGGGACAGTTGATTCGCAGACATCCTGAGTATGGTCTGGAGCATAGAATGCTTCTCCATAAGGTCAATCTGGAGAAGGGAGAGGTAGAGGTAGACGGTAAAATCTATCCTATGAAGGATTGTCATTTTCCTACGGTGGATTGGAAGGATCCCTATACTCTATCGGAAAAAGAGCAGGAGCTTATGGATACCCTAATCTACAGCTTCACCCATTCCAAAGTCTTAAAGAGACATATTGATTTTTTCTTTACCCATGGTTCCATGTATAAAATAATCAACCATAATATATTGTATCATGGCTGCATTCCCATGACGGAGGATGGAGACTTTCTTCCCCTTAACACCAGAGATGGAGAGGTTTCCGGAAAGCGTTTAATGGATTACTGTGAGCAAAAGTGTATTGAGGCTTATTTTATGAACGAAGAATTGGATCCTAACGGGAAGCTCTATGCTACAGATTTCTTCTGGTATCTTTGGTGCGGTCCCAAATCTCCCCTGTTTGGGAAGGATAAGATGACCACCTTTGAGCATTGTTTTATTGAGGATCCGGAAAGTCATAAAGAAAGCTTCAATTCCTATTACAAATGGATAGAAAAAGAAAGCTATGTAGATAAGATTATTCAGGAGTTTGATGAGGATCCGGAGCTTTCCCATATTGTAAACGGTCATGTACCGGTAAAGAGCAAGAAGGGGGAAAGTCCCATTAAAGCATCCGGCAAGCTTTTCATCATTGATGGAGGCATTTCCAAAGCTTATCATTCCAAGACGGGAATTGCAGGCTACACCCTGATTTATGATTCCAAGCATTTGTCTTTGGCGAAGCATAAGGATTTCCATAAGGGAGAGGAGAATACGCCGGAGATTCAGATGGTGGAAAGGATGAAAACCAGAATCCGAATCGGAGAAACGGATAAGGGTATAGAGCTTCGCAGGCAAATGACGGATCTTTTGGATTTGTTGGAAGCCTATCAAAATGGTGAAATTAAAGAGAACTAGAGATGAAGGGGAATTTAAGTAAACAATAGGAATACCCTATCTTTAGTAAAAAATAATCACAGATTTTTCACATTATTCTATAGACAAGGAAAGGACTCTGCCCTATAATGCACAAAGCTTGAAAAAAGGAAGGGCGTGCCTTTCCTTTTTCTATTTTTTAAAAGCGTTAGAGAGAGGAGGGGAAATGAAGGAGTTAGAGAAGACAGAAGTAACAACAAAAACAGAATTGGTGGGGAACATCGAGAAGACGGAAACCATTGAGAAAACAGAAAAGCTGGTAAAGACCGGGAATGAAGAGAAGATAGAAACAATAGAGAAGATTAAAACTACAGAGAAGAAAACCGCAATGCTAAATCTTACGGAAGGTGATCCCTTAAGTTTAATTCTTCGTTTTGCCTTCCCGATGTTGTTGGGAACCTTATTCCAGCAGTTCTACGGCATGATGGATACCATTATCGTCGGAAAGATGATTGGACTGAAAGCTCTTGCGGGGGTAGGTTCCACGGGAGCCATCAACTTTATGATTAACGGCTTCGTCATCGGAACCTGCTCCGGCTTTGCGATTCCTGTAGCACAGAAATTCGGTGCGGGACAGTTTGAAAAGCTCAGAAAATACGTAGGAAATATTCTGTATTTAACCGTGATTTTTTCTGTTGTTATGACCATTGTCATCGGTATTTTGACAGAACCGATTCTTCACTGGATGAATACGCCGGAAGAAACCTTTTCCTATGCCTATCTTTATATTTTTATTGTGTTTTTGGGGATTCCGACGACCTTTCTTTATAATATTACAAGCTCCGTAGTTCGTTCTCTGGGAGATTCCAAAACACCGGTGTATTTCTTGATCCTTGCGGCACTATTGAATATTATTCTGGACTATGTGAGTATCCGCTTTTTAGGCTTTGGGGTGGATGGACCTGCTTATGCCACGGTGATTTCTCAGTTTGTTTCCGGACTATTGTGTTTAATATATATGATTAAGCGCTTTCCGATTATTCACTTGAAAAAGGAAGATTTGAAACTGGAAAGACATTACTATAAAAGACTTCTTTTGATGGGAGTTCCTATGGGACTGCAATACAGTATCACAGCCATCGGTTCCGTTATCTTACAGACAGCGGTAAATGGTCTAGGTTCTCAGGCTATGGCGGCCATTACCGCAGGACAAAGAATCAGTAATTTCTGCTGTTGTGTCTTTGACTCTTTAGGAGTAACCATGGCAACCTTTGCAGGACAAAATGTTGGTGCCAGAAAGCTGTCTCGAATTAAAAAGGGAGTTTGGGAAGCTACCAAGGTGGGAAGCATCTATGCAGTGCTGATTTGCGCAGTACTTTTCTTCTTCGGAGATGAAATCCCCAAGATTTTTATTAATGCCAATGAGGTACAAGTGATTAAGATGGCTAAGGAATTCCTTTTGGGCAATGCCTTTTTCTATATTCCTTTGGCGGTGTTAAACGTTTGGCGTTTTTCTGTCCAGGGAATGGGCTTCTCAGGCTTTGCCATGCTGGCCGGGGTAAGCGAAATGATAGCAAGAATTATTGTGGCATTTATTTTTATTCCTTTACTAGGTTATATGGCAGCATGTTATGCTTCTCCTCTGGCATGGATTTTTGCGGATGCCTTTTTGATTCCGGCATTTTTCAAATGTATGAAGCGACTAAAGAGATTCCCGGCATAAGCTGCTTCTGCTAATACTTTCAAAGGATGTTTTTAAATAAGTCTTGACGTAAGGCGTTTAAAACTTTTCCTCACAGGAATTATCCCCAAAGCCTCCGCATTCTCCCTGAAGCTTTTTCTGACAAAGATCACAGGACATCTTTTCCGGAATGAGGTGCTGATAAGGCTTCGTGGCAAAGGGGTTCAGGGAAGAGTAGAATTCCGTTTTACCCTGACAAAGAAGTTCCTTGTCCTTCGTATATAAGGCGTAGCTTATAGTGGAAGACAGTTCCTCTATAAGCTCATAAAAAATATGGAGAGTATAGTCATTTTCCTCGGTACGAAAGGAGATGACAAGAGGAAAGGAGATGTCCTCCTTTGAAAAATGGATATGGCAGGGCTCTTCTTTGAGCCCTGCTTTGTTTATGGCAGCATTTACAATAAGATCTAAAGAAGTAGTCAACATGAAAATCCCCTTTTTCCTAAGCTTAATATTAAAATTATGAGAAGCATGGTAGCAGCAATCCCGTATCATGAGCTGTCCAATATCTGTAGTTACGATATCATACCATAGCTTTAAGGGAAAAAAGAGTTTGCGACTATAATAAAACAATTTTGTGCCTATGATAATTTTCTTGCCAAAAAGAAGAGGATTTGATATAGTAGGAGTCGCGTCTTTGAAAGGCGACTTTTATCCTGCCTAAGTTTAGGCAAATGATCACTCTATATGGAAAACCGGCGGTGTCTCTGATGAATCCGGTACGCACAAAGCATATAGAGGAAGTATAACCAAGGAGGTAGAAAAATGAGTGCAATTGGAATGAAGCAACTTTTAGAAGCAGGTGTACACTTTGGACACCAGACCAGAAGATGGAACCCTAAGATGGCTC
>CALIEL010000087.1 GCA_938022235.1 Oribacterium parvum | reverse complement strand
TTTTTAAGCTCGGTAGAATTTACTTCTGCACTGGAATTTACTTTTTCAATTTAGCTTTTTGGAGAATATGCCAGATTAGGTGACAAGCCATATTCCACTACGACTTGATCCTTTACGGTAAACAATCCCTTCTGCTTGGAGTTTTGAAAGGACTCTTTTTATTGTTCTAGGTGTAACCCCAAGCCACTCTGCCATTTTTACCTGCGTTACAGATGGATTGTCTTTAATAATTTTTATCACTTTAACTTTTATGCCATTCTCTTCATCGTAATTTATAGTATAATTGGGAACATTATTAGTGACATTGGGGACATTAGGGACATTATCGGTGACATTGGGGACATTATTGGGGACATCCTTTTCTAGTTCTTCTCTCTTTTTTCTATAAATAATAATCCTTAAATCCGTTTCCCCATCAATAAACTCCGGCTCTTGTAGACCAGCCTGGAATACACTCTCTATAATTCTGGGTATTCCGCTTCCCCAATTTTCCATTAGCTTCATATAAGAGAAAGCATGGGCAATTGCTTCATTTCTAACTTTAGAATATCCTTCCTTCATTTTGTAAATCGTCTGTCCAAGAGGTAACTTACCAGGAGAAATAACTTCCAGCCGGTCATCATAAATAGCCACTTGTATTTTATTATGGTCAATATAACTTCTATGAACTACTGCATTGATTAATAGCTCACGAAGAGTTTCCATCGGAATTTCATAGACATCTCTTCTTCCCAAAGCTTTTATCTCCGCTCCCATACGAATATTCCTTAAAACAAAGTCTAACGCTTCTTCAACCTGATTTTGTATACTGCCCTCATATTCACGGCGATCTAAAAAGACTGATTTTGTACGACCTTTAAATACCGCACATTGTATACTTGTACGCAGACTATCATTACCACTCAGTAACGCAAACGCATTAGTCCCCAGATATTTTCCGTTATTCTTCTGTATAATTCCCCATGATAACAGTTGCCTTTCTGTAATTTCCTTAACCCCTCTTCTTTCTTCTTCAGTATGACAATTTTTAAGAGCAATCTCTTTCATTGCATTACAGAGTTTCTGAATGTCATTTATGTTAATCTCTAATCCGATACAAATCGATTGATCATAACTTCGATTATTACCTTCAAAAAGCAACTCTTTAATCATATATTCATCTGCCGGGCGTGAAGTTCCAGCCACACGAATAAATACCCCCTCTTCTTTACCCAGAGATTTGATATAGTAAGGCCTTTGTCTGCCTTCCAAAATTTCAACTACTATGATTGTTTTTCCATCAATGGTTTGTAAAGAAATATCAGGAAAAATAGATGGTTCACAAGAATCAGAAATAGCATTGGTAATTGCATCTATTGTTGTAAACAAATTCTCATCTTCTATTCCAATCACCTTACAACTGCCATCTTCAACTCCAAATAATATTTTTCCTCCTTTGCTATTAGCAAAAGCCACAACTGACTTCATGTATTTTAAACTTTTTTCCGGAAGCTTCTCTTTAAACTCAACATTATTGGATTCTCCTGCAATTATTTCCTGTACTGTCATTTGCTTCTCCTAAGTTGTGATTCTAATATTGGAAATCTGCTCTGTGCTTCATATTTTACTCTATTTTGAAAACTTTGTCCTCTATATCCAATTTTCTACTATCTAATAAAATTCACATTGTGTTTTATTCTCACGCTTCAATCCGAAACTCCAAAAGATGCCCTAAAAGCTCCTCCGCAGGTACAGCAAATTCCTCAGCAAGTTCCTTTAAACGCTCATCAATCAAGTACTTACTTTGTCTTTGATAACGCATTAATCTCTCTCCGTGGAGAAAGCTTTCACTGATTCCATTGGGCTTTGCCCCTAATTTCCTCATCATGCCTATGGAAGCTTCATTATCTGCATCTACCCGTCCTCTATAGACAGACTCTCCGGTACGGCGCTTTAAGGCCTTCATTAAAAGCCTCAAGCTTTCTGTACCAATTCCCCGTCCTTGATACTGTTTTTTCAAGGAAATACACAACTCCCATGGACTTGCCTGAAGATTTCGGATTCCACAGTAGCCTAAGAATAGTCCATTAAATGAAAATATACTGTAATAGGCTCTATTCCTATAGTGGAAGCTGTTCCAAAGATTCTTTAAAAACCTCTGGTCGGAAAATGCCGCCTTAAAGAAGGAAGCATCATATTCCACCTCCATATAACCCTCCCTATCTTCTTCTGCAATTCCCAGCAGACAAAGGCTTTCTCCTTCCGCCAGAAGCTCTCCTTCCTTCGGCAAAATACTTTCGTCAAAGAGAGGATGTCTCTCCTCCAGAACTTCTTCCTCCGCGAAATGAAGTTCCTCCTCTAGTGCAGAAAAGAGGCTGCAAAATCGCTCTGCTGCCCCTTCCTTCTTGTCACCCTGTTCAATTTTTTCGATTTCTTTTAAACCTTCCAATATTTCCGAGAACAACATCTGTTCCTTCAAGTGAATATTTCTGTCCTCCTTCAGTACCTTCATAGCCACCCCTCTCTGTAGGTCGCCGTCCCACGCTCTATAATTCTCCAAGCCTTATTGCCGGAGAATATTTCTATACCGAAAAGGCTATCTTTCTAGCTTTAGGATACACCCAAGAGTATGGGATTTCTACACTTTAGAGCATAAAAGTTTTTTGCAATTCGACTAAAGGCTTAAATTATTTTTCATATTTTTCCAATTTACATATTATGGGTTTTCTATGTTTATGAAATTCAAGAAATGAAGGGACTGTATACCAAAAAGTATATATAGTTTTCATGCAGTATAGGTCTGAATAGGGGCAATCTGAGCCCGCCGGTACTTGCGAAAAACAAAGATACTGTAGTTTTTCGCTTAGTACCGATGCAGGGCGAGGTTAGCGGGAGCGTGCCCCTATTTTAGACCTATACTGCATGGAAACTTATTATTTCTATGAAATCCCTTTATTTCACATTTAGACATAGAAAATCCTTTGTCCAGCCGCCTTCTTCATACGGTTCATTAACGCAAATCCTACTCCTTCTTCGGAATAGCACTCTCCCAAAATCAATTCCACTCCCTCTTCGTCCGCCTGCCGAAGCAGTCGAAACAAATTATGTGTCATGGATAGGGGTTCCTCTCTCCTACCTAAAATTTGCACTGTAAAACGACCATCCCCCTCATATAGGGAAGCAGTATCTTCTCCACAAAGAATCCAAATCTTTCTCTCCGGAGATACCGAAAATTCCTTCTCCCCATAAGAAAGGATGGCTTCCGCTATCAGCTTTTTCTCTTCCCCATACGGTATTTCATTTACCTTTTGACTCTGATCAGAAAGCAGATTTTTCTTAAAGAGTATCATCTCCGCCTTAGGAGCATAGTGCCTATATTTCATGCCGGGTGCCTTCGGAATAAAGCCCTCTGCCATGCTCTTTCCCAACAAAGTCGGGTCAATGGCCACCTTTTCCCCTAAGACTTCTTCCAAATCCTCTATCGTAATAGCTCCCGGACGAAG
>CALIEL010000086.1 GCA_938022235.1 Oribacterium parvum | reverse complement strand
GGGGTGGATGCCTGTGCGGCAAATCTGATGCGTCCGGCTATTTATGATGCTTATCATCATATTACGGTGCTGGGAAAAGAAGAGGAAAAAGAGACGAAGACCTATGATGTAGTCGGTTCTCTTTGTGAAAATAATGATAAGTTTGCGAAAAACAGAGAGTTGCCGGTACTGGAAAAGGGAGACTACCTTTTCTTCCACGATGCGGGAGCCCACGGTTTTGCCATGGGATACAATTACAACGGAAAGCTTTGGTGTGCAGAGCTTCTCTTAAAAGAAGATGGTACAGTAAAGTGTATCAGAAGAGCCCAGAGGGATACGGATTATTTTGCCACCCTGGATATTGATGAGGATTTTCAGAAGTATTTACAGAACAGAAAGTAGGAATTATGGCATTGAAGAAAAAAGCTGTAACAGGAATGAAGGATATTTTACCGGAGGAGATGGCCATCCGGCAGAGAATTCTTTCTGCAATCAGACGGGTTTACGGACGCTTCGGCTTTACGGAGATTGAAACCCCCATCGTAGAGCATTTGGAAAATCTTCTCAGTAAGCAGGGAGGAGACAATGAAAAGCTGATTTTTAAGGTGGAGAAGCGAGGGGAGAAGCTGAAGGAAGCCATTGAGAAGGGGGATTTTGAGGCCCTTTCCGATGCAGGGCTTCGGTATGACTTAACCCTGCCTCTTTCCCGTTTTTATGCGGAGAATCAGGCGAAGCTCCCCAGTCCCTTTAAGGCCTTACAGATTGGACCTGTATTCAGGGCTGATCGTCCTCAAAAGGGAAGATTCCGGGAGTTTTGGCAATGCGATATTGATATTTTCGGAGATTCCTCCTTCCTTTCGGAGATAGATTTGCTTTTGGCTATGGGAACCCTGCTGCAGGAAATCGGTTTTGGAGAACAGTATCCCTTCTATATCGTGGTAAATGACAGAGAAATTCTGAAAGCAATGCAACGCTATGCAGGATTTCCGGAGGGGGATTTTGAACAGATTTCCATTATCCTGGATAAGGAAGATAAGATTGGAAGAGACGGGGTAAAGGGGGAACTGGCAGGTCTTGGATATTCCGAGGAGCAGATTTCTCGTTATACCGAGCTTTTGGATCAGGTTTCCGGAAAGAAGGAAGACCTCCTTTCTCTTGGGGAAAAGCTAAAGGATGTTTTAGAGGAAGGTGTTTGTCAAAACCTTTATAAGATTATGGATTTGGTGGAAATCTCCGGAAAGGGAAAGATTCCTCTTCGTTTTGATCCCAGTCTTGTGCGAGGCATGGGCTATTATACCGGGCCGATTTTCGAAGTACGTTCCACATTATTTTCCGGATCTATCGGCGGAGGCGGTCGTTATGACAAGATGGTAGGAAAGTTTACCGGCATCGATACCCCTGCGGTGGGATTTTCCATCGGCTTTGAGCGAATCATCACCATTCTTATGGAAGGGGAGGCTTCCGAAGTACAGGAGGAAAAGAAGGCGATTCTTCTGGAGAAGGATTTAGAGGAAGAAGAATTGAAGAAGGCCTTACTGGATGCCATGGAGAGAAGAGCAAAGGGAGAAGTGGTACTGCTTTCCCAAATGAATAAAAATAAGAAATTCCAGAAGGAGCAGCTGAGCAAGGAAGGCTACAGCGAGTTTATAGAATATTTTTCAAAAGCTTAAAATAGGGAGCCGGAACAAAAAGTCTCCTGGAGATAGGATATTTTTAGAAACATTTTCGGCAGAGAATCCGGTAAGCCGGTGCAAGAAAAGATTGAGAGGGTAAAGTTATGGCTGAGTCAATGAGAGGTTTACATAGAACCGCAAGATGCGGAGAATTGGGAGAGGAGTATATCGGAAAAACGGTCTGTATGATGGGCTGGGTACAGAAGTCCAGAAATAAGGGAGGTCTTATTTTTACAGACCTTAGAGACCGTTCCGGAATCCTACAGATTCTTTTTGAGGAAAATGAATGCGGTGCAGAGGTTTTTGAAAAGGCCTCCAAGCTAAGAGCGGAGTTTGTTATTGCGGTAGAAGGAGAGCTTCGAAGCAGAGGAAAGGATGCCAATGCCAGCCTTGCTACAGGAGCTGTGGAGCTGGTAGCAAAAAGCTTGAGAATCCTGGCAGAGGCGGAGACGCCTCCCTTCCCCATTGAAGAAGACAGCAAGACCAAGGAAGACTTACGCTTAAAGTACCGTTATCTGGATTTGAGAAGACCGGATTTGGCGAAGAGAATTATGACAAGAGCCAGACTTTCCCAGCTGATTCGCGCCTTTTTGTCCAGGGAAGGATTTTTGGAGATTGAAACACCTACATTGATTAAGTCTACCCCTGAGGGAGCCAGAGACTTCCTGGTACCATCTCGCCTGCATCAGGGTTCCTTCTATGCCCTGCCCCAGTCTCCTCAGCTTTTAAAGCAGCTCTTAATGGTTTCCGGTATGGATCGTTATTTCCAGCTGGCAAGATGCTATCGTGATGAGGATTTAAGAGCGGATCGTCAGCCTGAGTTTACCCAGGTGGATATGGAGCTGTCTTTCGTGGATATGGAAGACGTGTTGGAGGTGAACGAGAGACTTTTACAGTATATTTTCAAGGAAATCTGTCAGGTGGACATTTCTCTTCCCTTACAGAGAATGACCTGGATTGATGCTATGGAAAATTACGGTTCCGATAAGCCGGATCTTCGTTTTGACCTGCCTTTACTGGAGTGTACCGAGGCGGTGCGGGGTTGCGGCTTCTCCGTATTCAGCCAGTGCGTGGAAAATGGCGGTAAGGTCAAGGGTATTCTTTTAAAGGGACAGGCCTCCATGCCCAGAAAGAAGATTGACAGCTATGTGGAGCTAGTAAAGGGCTATCAGGCAAAGGGCTTGGCCTGGTTCGGCTATGCAGAGGACGGTTCCGTAAAGTCTTCCTTTGCCAAGTTTATGTCCGAGGAGGATATAAAGAGATTAACAGAGGCTACAGGCTTAGAGCATGGAGATCTTCTCTTCTTGGTATCCGATGAGAAGAAGCAGGTGGTATGGAATAGCCTTGGAGCTTTACGTCTTGCTTTAGGAAAGGATTTGGACTTAATTCAGAAGGGACAGTGGAAGTTCCTCTGGGTTACCGAGTTCCCCATGTTTGAATATTCCGAGGAATTGGGAAGATATCAGGCCATGCATCACCCCTTCACCATGCCTATGGAAGAAGACCTTCCCTTGGTGGATGAAGAGGATTTGTCCAAGGTTAGAGCCAAGGCCTACGATATTGTTTTGAACGGAACGGAGCTGGGTGACGGTTCTGTCAGAATTCACCAGTCTCATGTTCAGGAGAAAATGTTGGAAAAGCTGGGCTTTACGAAGGAAAGAGCCACTGAGCAGTTTGGTTTCTTATTGGAAGCCTTTCAGTACGGTGTACCTCCCCATGCAGGTCTTGCCTACGGCTTAGACCGTTTGGCGATGTGGATGGTGGGCGCGGAGAGTATCCGCGATGTCATTGCTTTTCCGAAGGGGAAGGACGGTTCCGATGCTATGATGGATGCACCGGCAGAGGTATTTGATCCCCAGCAGCTAAAGGATTTGCACATTGCCATTACAGAAGAGTAAGTGCAGCTTATAGCTTTACAAATATTTCCGTGTCTTTTGGACTTTAAAAAGGAAAATAAGTTAAGCGAAAAAGAAAGATATGCTCAGCCCGGGATTTGGCTGAGTTTTAGGAGGAATAGGTGAGGAAAGAGGAATTTATTCGGGAACTGGTTTTAGAATTAAAGCAAAATGTTTCGGAACAAGTTATTCTGGAGCAACAACGTTTTTATGAAGAGTACATCCTGACGGAAGTTCGGGGCGGAAAAACCGAGGAAGAAGTTATTGCTTCCCTTTCTGAGCCAAGGCTTTTGGCAAAAAGCATTATTGATGCTGCAGAGGCGGGAGGAGATCATGTAGCCAGAAGCACTCCTTTCCGTTATGCGGAAAGTGAGATTAACTATGCCTCCGACGAAGAGGATTTACAATATAAGGGAGCGGAAGAAGATAGCAGACAGTCTCAATCCTTTAGGGAAAAGACAGGCTATACCCAATATAATGAAGAGGATATTCGGCAGGATAGACAGTCGGCCTTTGGAAATGCAGGAGGACCCCGTATCATTCCTGTCAGTCCCTTAGGCTGTGTGATTTCTCTTGTGATTTTCTTCCTGATTATCGGGGGAATTATCGCGATTTTTGCGGGAATCATTTCCGCTTTGGCACCGATTTTACTCCCTGTACTTGCGGTAGCGGTAATCCTTTGGATTTTGGCATACCTTTTTCGATAGGAGGGAAGATGCAAAGAATGGAACTGGTGGTACCCTGCCACTTTGGACTGGAAGCAGTCTGTAAAAAAGAAATTCAGGATTTGGGTTATGATGTGCATACCGTTAGCGACGGAAAGGTGCATTTTATCGGAGATGCGGAGGCTATCGTCCGTGCCAACATTTTCCTGAGAACAGGGGAAAGAGTTTTATTAAAGCTGGGCTCCTTCCATGCGGAATCCTACGAGGATTTGTTTCAGGGTACCAAGGCCCTTCCGTTGGAAGAGTATCTGCCAAAGGATGCCTCCTTCTGGGTGACCAAGGCCAGCTCCGTGAAATCCAAGCTGTTTTCGCCCAGAGATATTCAGTCCGTAATGAAGAAAGCCATGGTTGACCGGATGGCATCCTACTATCATCAGAGTTTTTTTGAGGAGCACGGAGCCAAGTACCCCTTCCGTGTTTCTCTGTATAAGGATGAGGTTTTACTCTGTTTGGACACCAGTGGAGACTCTCTGCATAAAAGAGGCTATCGTTTAAAAATGGGAAAGGCGCCCATTAAGGAAACCTTGGCTGCCTCCCTGATTCTCCTTAGCAAATGGAGAGAGGATGCCCCCTTTGTGGATCCCATGTGCGGTGCAGGAACCTTTCCCATAGAGGCGGCTATGATTGCGGCAAAGATTGCTCCCGGAATGCATAGACATTTTACGGCGGAAGCCTGGGAAAACCTGATTCCTAAAAAGGAATGGGACTATGCTTTGGAGGAGGCAGGGGATGAAATTGACCGTAGCCTATTAGAAAGCAAGAAGAATTCCTATGGAAAAATGGTGGATATTCAGGGCTATGATATAGATCCTGCCATGATTCCGGTTTGCCGTGAAAATGCGGAGCGGGCAGGGGTTGGAAAGCTCATCCATTTTCAGGAAAGAGAAGTGGGGAAGATGTCCCACAGTAAGCGAGGAGGCTTGATTTTAACCAATCCT
>CALIEL010000085.1 GCA_938022235.1 Oribacterium parvum | reverse complement strand
GAGGTTTGCCACATTGTACTTCGGTGCGGAACAGCCTTCGATAAAGTGTAACTCCGATCCCTCATCCACGATGATTAAGGTATGTTCAAACTGTCCTGCTCCCGGCGCATTCAAACGGAAATAGGACTGGAGGGGAATCTCAACATTTACCCCCTTGGGAACATAAACGAAGGAACCTCCGGACCATACTGCCCCGTGAAGAGCTGCAAACTTATGGTCTGTCGGGGGAACCAGCTTCATAAAATGCTTCTCAATCATTTCCCCATAGGGACCGTGAAGGGCGGACTCGATATCGGAATAAACCACCCCCTTAGCCGCTACCTCTTCCTGCAGGTTATGATATACAAGCTCGGAGTCATACTGAGCTCCCACACCTGCTAAGCTCTTTCTTTCCGCCTCCGGGATACCGAGCTTTTCAAAGGTATTCTTAATATCCTCAGGAACCTCTTCCCAGTCTGCGGACATCTTGGTTTTCGGCTTAACATAGGTCACAATATTGTCCATGTTCAAGTCGGAGATATCCGGTCCCCAGTTGGGGATATCTGTTTTATGATAAACTTCCAGGGCCTTTAGACGAAAATCTCGCATCCACTGAGGATCATTTTTCTTATCCGAAATCTCCTCTACGATTTCCGGTGTTAAGCCCTCTTTGATTTTATAGAAGTCGCTGTCCTTTTCTTCATATCGAAAATCATATAAAGAACGATCAATATCTTGAACTTCTGTTCTTTCCTTTGCCATACTATCCTCTAGCTTTCCAAATAAAAGGCTTTATTCCTTCTCCAAAAAAGATTCAAAACCTTCGTTGTTGATTTTATCTACCAGACTTCCGTCTCCCTCAGCCTTCATCACACCGTTAATCACCACATGCGTCTTATCCACTGTCAAGGACTCTAAAATTCTTGTGGAGTGGGTGATAATTAAAAGGGAGCCCTCCATATTCTTCTGATACTCCTTGATTCCTTCGGAAACGGTTCTTACCGCATCCACATCCAGTCCGGAATCGGTCTCATCAAGAATGGCAAGACCGGGCTTTAACATCAGAAGCTGTAAAATCTCCGCCTTCTTCTTTTCTCCTCCGGAGAATCCCACATTCAAATCACGCTCTGCATAGCTGTGATCCATTCCCAAGATATCCATGGACTTCTTAAGCTCCTTACGAAAATCCCAAAGGCGGATTCTCTGCCCAAAACGCTGTTCCATAGCGGAACGAATGAAGTTTCCAAGGCTTACTCCCGGAACCTCCAAGGGATTTTGGAAGGAAAGGAAAATTCCTCTCTTAGCTCTCTTATCCACCGCTTCATGGGTAATATCTTCCCCGTCAAAAAGAATCTGTCCGTTGGTAATGCTGTAGCGCGGGTTTCCCATAAGAGCATTGCCCAAGGTGGACTTTCCCGCTCCGTTTGGTCCCATCAGCACGTGAGTTTCACCCTTATTGATGGACAGGTTCACATTCTTTAAAATTCCTTTTTCTTCTACTGAAACGGATAAATCTTTTATCTTTAGTAATTCCGCCATATTCCCTCCAAATATATAAAGACCTTTCTGTCTTATCATTAAGATGCTTGGACTTGCCACCGTAAACCAATCTGCACAAATGATACGGTTCAATTCTCTGATTCTTTAATTCTGAACCAATAACAGCAATTCATAACATCTTCTTGACTATGTTTCGGATTATAAACGAGGCAAAATCAAGTGACAATACTATTCCTAGTAAATTTATAGGATTATAAGAAAAAAAACAAAAGAAGAGGAAAAAAGCCTGTAATATCAAGCCTTTTCCTCTTCTTTTAGTTATTCATAACTAACTGTTTTTTAAGAATTTCTTTTTTCTAATTCACTATATAAATATTTTTTATCGTATACTTTTCAAGGCTATTAAGCGAACTCCGGTTTGACAGAAGTCATTTACCAAAACATCTCCGATTCGGATGGGTATCGGTACTCGGAATCCCTTACAAAATGCCTCCGCCTCTGAAAATTTCTCCTTGGGAATGGCTTTTTCCGTCTTTACCGGAAGAAATTCCTTGGAACCGATTAGGCGAATCTCTGAAAGAAAGCTTGCCTTGGTCTCTGAAATCTCTCTTTCGGCAAAGGCCTTTCCTCTTCCACATCCATTGCCTGTGACGGAAATCAGTCTGTTTCCTTCGTAGCTGACTTCCAAGGTACAGCCTCTTCTACAGTTCATACAAGTCATCTTTGTTTCCAAATTTATCCCTCTTTCCGTAAGTAAAAATCTATTGTCAAAATACTCTTTTCCTTTGATACTCTTTTCCTTTAATCTTCTTTACCGAAGCCGAAACTTGCTTCCAATGCTTTTTTCCAGCCTCGGACTTTTTCTTCTCTTTGCTCCCGGGTCATCTTGGGAAAGAACTCCATTTCCACATGATGCCGTTCCTCCAGGCTATCCATAGATTCATAGAGTCCTACAGAAAGTCCCGCAAGATAGGCCGCTCCCAAGGCGGTCGTTTCAATAGAACGGGGACGAATCACGGAGGCCTGCATTAAATCCGCTTGAAACTGCATGAGGAAATTAT
>CALIEL010000084.1 GCA_938022235.1 Oribacterium parvum | reverse complement strand
AGAAGATATTTCAGTCTTTCGGTGTCCAATACGGTTCCGGAGCCGAATACCCGATTCTCCGGGAAGCCGCTAAGCTTTACCGCCGCATAGGTTAAAATATCCACCGGATTGGCTACAATCAGAAGAATTCCTTCATAATTCCGCTTGGCAATCTCCGGAATAATACTCTTAAAAATCCCTACATTCTTCTTCACCAGATCCAAACGGGTTTCTACCGGCTTCTGTCCTGCTCCCGCCGTAATGACAAGAATGGAACAATCCATTAAATCGTCATAGTCTCCGGCATAAATCTTCATAGGTTTTGCAAAAGGAAGTCCGTGGCTGATGTCTAAAGCCTCTCCCTCCGCCTTCGCTCGATCCGCATCATTTAAAACCATTTCGGAAAATAGTCCGCTTTGCATTAAGGCAAAGGCAGAGCTTGCTCCTACAAATCCACAGCCGATAACCCCTACTTTTCTCTCTTGAATATTCATTTTGCATCCTTTCCGGGAATTCTTCCCCCATTCCTTAAAAGCTTTGGACAAGAGTAGTATAGAATAATTCCTAGTGTTTTTCTAGGAGTTATTGCATTTTATACACACTTTCCCTTACTATTTCGACCATATTCAAAGTTTCTTTACTCCGTATTACTTGTCTTTAAACCTCTTTGCCCATAAAAGGGGCTGTGAAAATCAAAATAAGAAATAGATTTTCGGCAATATTGCTTAGAAAACTGTTTTGATTTTTTTACAGCCCCTTTTACCGAAGCTCCTCCTCTTCCAAAAGTCTCCGTTTCTTTTCCAGATACTCCGGAAAACGCTCCAAATAAGAATGCATATCCTTTCCATTGTCCGTTCTTTCGATTCGGCCTTTCGGAAAGAGAATCTTACTGGAAGCTCCTGCCCCGATTCCTAAAACACTATGCTTTTCTTCCATCATAAAAATGTTGTAAAGGCACTCCTTCCCTTCCTTGGCAAAACCGATATTTTCCAGATTTCCCGCCATGTTTTTCTGGCGATAAAGATAGTAGGGCTGTAAATCCAATTTCTCCGCCGTATCCATACTGCAAAGCATCATCCACTCGATTTCTCTTCTCTCCTGTCGCTTCTTTAAGGAAGGCAGATAGGGAATGGAAAACTCTCTATCCAAGGAAAAGCTTTCCGCCTCTCCTCCTGCCTGATAGATTTCTCGAAAATGATTTTCCTCCGCCTTTAGTCTGGCGGCCCGCTTCACCGCCAAGGAATGTACCGTCAAGCTATCCGGCGCCAGGCGCAGGATTTCGGAAAGGCTTTCCTCCACCTGCTGCAAATGCTCTCCCGGCAGACCTAAGATTAAGTCCATGTTAATGTTGTCAAAACCTAATTCCCTTGCCAGAGAATATTTTTCCTTCACCTCTTCCACGGAATGTTTTCTTCCGATAATGTCTAAACTTTTCTGATGGAAGCTTTGGGGGTTAATGGAAATTCTATCTACAGAGAAATCCTGTAGAAGCTTTAGCTTTTCCCGATTAATGGAATCCGGTCTTCCGGCCTCCACCGTATATTCTATGGCGCCCTTTCCTTTGGAAAAGCAGTGCTTATCCACTAAGGAAAGCAGGATTTCCAGATCCTTTTCCCCTAGGGCTGTTGGGGTTCCGCCACCGATATAAATGCTTTGCAGCTGCTTTCCTCTTTTCTCCCCCATTTCTCGCAGCACAAAAAGCATTTCCTCCTCTAAAAGAGAAAGGTATTTCGGCATCCTTTCGGAAAAACTTCCCATAGGCATGGAAAGGAAGGAGCAGTAGGCACAACGGGTAGGACAAAAGGGAATATTGATATAAAGACTGTAACCTTCGGAAATGTTTTTTCCGTAAGCCTTTTCCGCCCTTTGTAAAATATCTTCCTCCTGCAAAGAAATCTTATATAAAAGCTCCGCCTTCTCCCCCTCCAAACGATACTCTTCTTTTAGAGCAGGGAACAAAAGCTCGGGACTCTGTCCCTTTTCTTCCCGCATTTTCCGACAAAGCCCTACCGGACGAATGCCGGTTAAATCTCCCCAGGGCAGACTCCTTCCGCTTTGCTTTTCCAAAATATCATAAAGATAAGCCTTTAAAATCGACTTATCCTTTCCCCGCTCTCCGGTAAAGCTAAGCTCCTCTCCGGTGATTTCCAGAGAAAAGAGGAACAGAGAAGGGTCGAGAATCCCCTCCTCTGTTAAAATGCGATTTTTCTTTTCTTCCGGCTTATGCTTTAAGCTCTTTTTATTTACTTCGGTGGGCTGTCCTACTTCCTTCGCCCGTTTAAAGGCATTCTTCTCTTCCTGCGTTGTTTCCATCAGGCGAATACCCTGACTGCTATGAATCTGGAAATCCTCCCCGGGGTAAAAGGCCTTACAAAGCTCCCGAATGTCCGCTTCAAAGGGAAGCACCTTATCTCCTAAAAATAATTGAATCACAAAATCCTCTTTTACATACTCTATAAATATTAACTACAAAGACTCTTACCGCTCTTAATGACAAGACTCTATAGAATTCACTCTACAGAATTTACCCTACAGAATCTACTCTACAGAATTCACTCTACAGAATTTTTAATTGAAAGTCTTCTTTACATTGCTGTCCAAAAGTTTGTTAAAGCCTACCCAACCGTTGGCTTCCTTGGCCTTTCCGGACTTTTCTCCCTGCTCGATAAACTCCCGCATGGTTTCCAGCTTGGCATCCGTATTGTCTGCAAAGGAAAGGAGTAAAGCCTCCATGGTAGCCGGCTTCTTGGGAGAACCGTATTCCAATTCCCCATGATGGGACAGGATGCAGTGTAAAAACTCTGTCTTCACATTCTCCGGAAAATCGGGAATCTCCTGCATCTTTTCCGAAAGCATGGTGTAGCCGATTAAGATGTGACCTAAAAGCTGTCCCTCGTCGGAATAATCATTTTTCGGAAAGGGAGTAAGCTCCTTGGTTTTTCCGATATCATGGCAAAGAGCCGCACTTAACAAAATGTCTCTATTGATATCCCCATAGTGTCTTGCGTAAAAATCGCAAAGCTTGGCAACAGACAGGGTGTGCTCCAAAAGTCCTCCCACATAGCCGTGATGCACGGATTTTGCAGCGGAATGGAAGGAAAAGCATTTGTAAAATTCCTTATCCTCCACAAAAAGCTTCTGTAACAGCTTCTGTAAATAAGGGTTCTGTACGGTCTTAATCAGAGCAAATAGTTCCTTCCCCATTTCTTCCCGGTCATGCTTACTGACCGGTAAAAAATCCTCCGCCGCATAGGTTCCCTCGGAAGCCACCGACAGGCGCTGAATACTTAGCTGATTTACCCCGTTGTAAATGCTGACATTTCCCTCCACGTACACATAGTCCATGGGAGAAAAGTCCGATATCCCCGGAGAATTGGGTTCCCATACCTTGGCATCAATGGTGCCGGTTCTGTCTTGCAAACAGACATTCAAGTATTCCTTCCCATTTTTTGTTACCGCAGCGTTCTTGGTTTTTACCAGATACACATTATTTACCCGAAGCCCATCTCGAAAGTTCTCAATAAAACGATTGGGGTTAGGAACTCGTTCCATATTCTTTCCTTCCTACCTTGCCTGTATAGGGCAAGAAAGCACTAACTCTACATACTCTTTACCATTATAACGGAGAAGTTCCACAGGAACAACCGCTCCTTCCGCCTGTTCCTGCAAAGTATCCTGAAAAGCCTTGCCGGTGTCAACGCTCTTTCCGTTCAATTTTATGATAATATCCCCGGGTAGAATTCCAACAGAGTAGGCGGGACTGTCTTCCACCACCTCCGTGACATAAACCCCTTCCGGAATTCCCAGCTCCTTCATGGTCTTGGAACTGTTTTGAATCTTTACGCCGAAATAGGGAAGTATTCCTCCATTACTGAGTCGTTCCAGACTTTCTAAAGCATCAGATATTCCGATAATCTGTCTTCCTGCTTTTCTATCCTCTGCCTCCGTGTAGAAGCCTACCCATTCCCCCTTTGTGTTTAAAACAAAGGCTGTGCTGTTTTCTTCTCCGGAGAACTGCATCTTGATTTCTTCCCAAACCCTGTCCTCCGAAGCCTTATCATAGGACAAAACGCCGATGGTGCTTAAAGCCGAGGAATAGGCCTGTCCCAAGGGGGAGCCTAGAAGCAGTACCGTGTCTCCCTTTTGCAGAAGTCTGGAATTTCCTCTGGGCATTTCCTGAATTTTCTCCCACTCCTTATCCGTTAGAGAAGAAAGTTCTACGGTAAGAACCACCCATCGATCCCTGCCGCTTTTCCCCCGAAGAGTGGCGGGAAGCTTTTTTTCCCGGTTAAAGGTGACCTCGTAGCCTGCCCCTGCCTTAGCCTCTCCCAAAAAGAGAATCACTGCCTCTTCTTTGGTCTTTTTTAAAATCACCCCGGTACAATGCTGGTTTGCTTCACTGAGAGAATCTTCTCCGGGAGTATGAATACTGACCTCTACCAAGGATTTTTCACCTTCGGAAATCAGCGTTTTGGCATTGGACATCAGGCTGTCATAGCTGGATACGGAGAAATCAAATTTTTGCAACTCTGACTGTACTACATCTTCAATCGCTTCGCTTTCCGCCGTGCTTTCCGATGCCGCTTCCGTACTTTCTTCCACCAATGCAATGCTTTCCTTTGCTTGTTCGGCTTCCCCTTGGGAAAGGCGTTTTCCCAGAAAAAAGAAGGAAAAGGCTGCCGCTATACCAAAAAGTCCGCCGGAAAGCAGAATCAGTACCGCCTTCTTCAGCCTTTTTTTCCATTTTCCCTTAGGACCTACGATTTTCTCTCGAATAAAATGTTCTTCCATCTTGCGTTCCTCTAAAGCCCTGCTATCTTACTCTTCTACCCGTTCCATCGCGGGAAGTGAAAAGCTGAATTCCGTACCCACTCCTTCCGTGGAAACACAGTCAATGTTTTCCCCGTGGGCAGTGATAATACTTTTTACAATGGCCAGTCCCAAGCCGGTACCGGCTTTATCCTTTCCTCTGGAAATGTCCGTCTTATAAAAACGCTCCCAAATCTTCCCCAAATCCTTCTTGGGAATTCCGATGCCCTGATCCTTAATGCCCACCAGCACCTTCGTGCCTTTTTGCTCCGTCCGAATCTGAATCTCCGAATCCTCCTTGGAGAATTTTACCGCATTGTCCAAAAGATTATAAAAGACCTGCTGAATCTTAGGATAATCCCCATTGACCATCTGTTTTTTCTCTGCAAACACCAGAGAAAATCCCAGCTTTTTCTTCTGACACTGCATTTCAAAGCTGGCACAAACTTCTCGAATCATCCGGTTTAGATCAAAATTGCTTCGGTTTAAAGAGCTTCCTTGATCCAGCTTATTTAAGCTCAGCATGGACTGGGTCAGTTTACTCAGGCGCTCCGTCTCGGAAATCAGTCGAAGCAAATATTTTTCCTCCGCCTCCTTGGGGATAGTTCCATCCAACATAGCCTCCAAATATCCCTTTATGGAAGTTAGCGGAGAGCGGAAGTCGTGGGAAACATTGGCAATAAACTGCCTTTGGTAGTCATCGGATTTTTGGATTTCCTCCGCCATGAAATTCAGAGTATCCGCAAGGTAGGACATTTCATCCCCTCCACCGACGGAAATCCGATACAAATATTCTCCTGCCGCATAGTGTACCGCCCCTGCCGTAATTTTCCCCAGCGGTCGATATACCCAGAAGTAAAAAACGAAAAAAATGGAAAGAGACAGTACTGCCACAGCCAGAAAGCCTCTATAGAAAATGCTGAGCAGCATTGCTTTTTCCTGCTCTATTCCCGCTACGGATTTATGTAAAATCAGGTAGGCAAGATTTTGGTAATTTCTCTGAATGGGAGCCTGGGCCAGGATGTGTTCCTCAGGCAGTAAACCGTGAAGATTGCCTCGGAAAGCAATTTTTCCACCGTTTTCCGTAGGATCAAAATCACTCACAGTCTTTCCGCTCAGATTGTCCTTCCCCTTATGCTGTAGAATTTTCCCGTCCTTATCCACCAAGGTCCATTCCACGTTACTTCTATGAATGTTACCTTCCATCTCCTTACTGAGTCTATCCAGAGAAAGGGCTCCGTTTTCCTCTTTGGAATAGTAGTTGGCAAGCCTGGTAGCCTCACTATAAAGCTCCTGTCCCTCTCTTTGGTATAGATTCTGCCCGATAGCCTTTTCTCCGTAAAAATAAAGGAAAAGAAAGCCAAAGAGAAAAAACAGCAGGTAGGTGATGATAAATTTGATAAATAATCGTTTTCCCAAATTCCCTCCTGCCTTATTCTATCTATCCCAGTCTAAACTTGTAACCTATGCCCCAGACCGTGGAAATCTCCCACTCTTCCACCTGGGGAAGCTTCTCCCGAAGTCTCTTGATATGCACATCCACCGTCCGGGAATCCCCGGCAAACTCATAGCCCCAAATATGATCCAAAAGCTGCTCTCTGGTAAAAACCTGGTTGGGGGAGCTGGCCAAGAAATACAAAAGCTCCAGTTCTTTTGGGGGCATATCAATAGCCTTTCCTTTATAATGCACTGCATAATTGCTTAGGTTAATTACCAAGTCTTCGTAGGCGATGTATTTGCCCTTTCGTAAAAGGTCTTCTCCCCCTTCCTTTTCCTTATCTTCCTCCAAAGGTGGCGAAAAGACATGCTGGCTTCTTCGCAAAACCGCCTTCACTCTGGCTACCAGCTCCTTGGTATCAAAGGGCTTTAGCATATAGTCATCCGCCCCAAGCTCCAAGCCCAGCACCTTATCAAAGGTCTCTCCCTTTGCGGAAAGCATGATAATGGGCACATTGGAGCTTGTGCGTATCCTTCTGCAAACCTCATAGCCATCAATTCCCGGAAGCATCAGGTCCAAAATAATCAGTGCCACCGGCTCTTTTTCCAAGCTTTTCAAGGCTTCTTCCCCGTCTTCACAGATTCGGGTATCGTAGCACTCCTTTTCCAGATATAGGGAAACCAGCTCTGCAATGGAGCTGTCATCATCCACAATCAAGATTTTTTGTTTTTCCGCCATGCTTCCTCCTTTCTATTGTTTTCCAACTTTCATTACTCTAAAAATCACCGAAGCGAGTCTTCGCTTCAATCTATGCAGTACACGAGTGTTCATCGGCTCATCTTTGTAGTCTATACAGAGCTTAAGCTGCATCGGCTTATCTTTGTAGTCTATGCAAAGCTTAAGCTGCACCGGCTTTTTACTTCTTAAAAAAGGCAATGCTGACACCGTCAGAGCCTTCCCCATACTCTCCTAAACGGAAGGATTCGATATGCTTATTCTTTTTCAAGCATTCCTGCACCATCTTTCGAAGGGCTCCGGTACCTCTTCCATGAACGATTCGTACCTGAGGCAGTCTGGCTAAAAAGGCATCATCCAAATATTTATTTAACTCCGGCAACGCATCCGCCGTCATTTTTCCGATTAAGTTAATTTCCGGAGAGATTCCCAGCACCTTTCCTCTTCCGATGGAGGCGACTTTTCCCTGATTCTTTTCCGGCTTTTCCTTTTCCTTTTCCTTATGCTGGATAAATTCCACATCCTTGGCGGAAACCTTGGTGCGAAGCATACCGGCAGTAACGGTGAACATTCCATTTTTATCCGGAAGAGTGGTAACCGTTGCCACCATATCGTGCATGCTTAAAACCCTTACCTTGTCTCCGATGGCCAATTTCTTTAAGGAAATGGTTTGGGAAGGTCCCTTTACCATGGTAGAGGACAGAGCATCATCATTTTCCCGCATCTTTTGGTGAAGCTTGGTTCTGGTCTTTTCTCCCTCTAAGGCGCTGCTCTTTCCTGCCTCCTGCCGACGTAGTTCCTTTACCACCTGGTCAGCGGTTTCCTTAGCCTCCCGTAAAATCTGGGCAGCCTCTTCTCTGGCTCTTTGCAGGATTTTCTCTCTTCCTTTTTCGATGCCTTTGGTGGATTCTCTGGCACGCTGCTTTAAACTCTCCACCTCCGCCTTGTAGCGCTCAATTTCTTCCTTTTCCCTCTGGGCAAGCCGTTTGGTATTTTCCAAATCCGCAATTACATCTTCAAAATGCAGGTCTTCTTCTCCCAAACGGTTCTTCGCAGAAGCAATGATGTCCTTTCGAAGACCAAGCTTCTCCGCAATGGCAAAGGCATTGGACTTTCCGGGTACACCGATCAAGAGATGATAGGTAGGCCTGAGACTTTCCACATCAAAGGCGCAGGCGGCATTTTCCACTCCCTCAGTAGACAAAGCGTAAAGCTTTACCTCCGCATAGTGGGTGGTAGCCAGGGTTCGAATTCCCTTTTGGAAAAGGTGGTCCAGAATAGCCAATGCCAAAGCCGCTCCCTCCGTAGGATCCGTTCCCGCCCCAAGCTCATCAAAAAGGCAGAGGCAGTCTTCCCTTGCCCCCTGTAAAATCCGCACCGTATTGGTCATGTGGGAGGAGAAGGTGGAGAGACTTTGCTCAATGCTTTGCTCATCCCCGATATCTGCATAAATCTCCCGATACACCGTAATGCTGGAGCCTTGGAAAGCCGGAATAAAGAGTCCCGCCTGCCCCATCAATTGGAACAATCCTAAAGTCTTTAAGCAAACCGTCTTACCACCGGTATTGGGTCCGGTAATCACCAAAAGGCTGAAGTCATCTCCCAGGCGAATGCTGATGGGCACCACTCTATCCTTAGGAATCAGGGGGTGACGGGCATCCAAAAGCACCGTCTTTCGCTCCTGATTCAAGATAGGCTTTACTCCATCCATCTTATTGGCAAGTTTTGCCTTGGCAAAAACAAAGTCCAAATGACTTAAAATCTTTACATTTTCCCCCAGTTCCTCGGTAAAGGGCGCTAAAGAAAGGGAGAGCTGTAAAAGAATCTTCTCCACTTCCTTTTTCTCTAAAGACAAAAGTTCCCGCATATCATTTTCCAGCTGAACAATGGAGAAGGGCTCCATAAAAAGAGTAGCTCCTGAGCTACTTTCATCATGAACAATTCCCCGGAAAGCATTCTTATACTCCGCCTTAACAGGAAACACGTGTCTCCCGTTTCGAAGGGTTATCACCGGGTCCTGCAACATAGAACGGTTATGCTGTAAAATTCGATTTAATTCCTGGTTGATTTTTTCCTCTAATCCCTTTTCCTTCCTGCGAAGATGGGAAAGCTCCGGACTGGCATCATCTGCCAGCTCCTCTTCGGAAAGAATACAACGTTGCAGCTCTCTTCGAATATCATCCAAGGGGGCTAAAGCCTGAAAATACTCCTGTAAAGCATCTTCCCTCTCTTCTCCCTGATCCTTTGCTTTTTTGGTCTTTTCTAAAATCAGGATAATATCATATAGCTCCGGAATGGAAAGGGCTGTGGATAAGGCTAAACGGGAAAAATAGGGGCGGACTTCTTTGATTCCCCGAAAGGAAATTCCTCCCCCTAAACGAATGCGGTCTTGTGCCGCCTCTGTTTCCGAAAGACTCTGCTCCACCTCTAAAAAGGAAGAAGAAGGCTCCAAGGCCTTCAACTTCTCCTTACCCAAAGAAGAGTCTGCCTCCTCCACTAATCGGTCTATGATTTTGTAAAACTCCAATGTCTTTAAGACCTTTTGGTTCATTCTATCCCTTTCTACTCTTGGACGAACTTGTCCGGATTTACTTCCGCTAGACGGTATCCATTCAAAGCATTTCTATTTTATGCCTATTGATAGGGAAAACTATTCCTTATCCAGCATCAGCTTTGCACAGCCGTAAATTCCCGCATCATTTCCAAGCTTAGCCAGCATAAGCTTCGCCTTTTTGTTTAAAATCGGTGTGTGCTCCTCATAATGTCTCTTAATAATCTGTAAGAGGAAGTCTCCTGCTCGAGAAACGCCCCCACCGATAACGAAAACCTCCGGATCCGCAATCATGGAAACCTGTGCCAAAACAATTCCCAGATAACGCATACTGCATTCTAAACTTGTGCTGGCCAGAATGTCCCCCTCTTTAGCCGCTTCACAAACAATCTTTGCGGTAAGGGCTTTTCCATAGATACGAAGAGAAGAAGGATCTCTGAACATCCGAAGAAAACGCTCTGCCTCCTTCACTATTCCGGTAGCGGACGCCACCTGCTCCAGACAACCCATGCCGCCGCAGGCACAACGTTCTCCCTCCACATCCCGCACATGGATGTGTCCGATTTCCGCTCCTGCACCATGAGCTCCGGTAACAATTTTGCCATTCAGAATCAAACCGCCACCTACGCCGGTTCCCAAAGTTACCATCAGCATATCGGAGAAGCCTCTTCCTCCTCCCTGCCAAAGCTCTCCAAGAGCCGCCACATTGGCATCATTTCCTACTGCACAGGGAATCTTTCCGCCCATCAGCTCTCTCATGATTTTTGCCGGGTAAATGTCTTTCCAGCCTAAATTTACCGCAACAGGCACATGCCCGTCCGGCTCTACAGGTCCCGGTACACCGATCCCGATTCCTGCCACATCCTCATAGGCAATGGTCTTTTCCGCCAAATGCTTCTTTAGCTCCTCAGCCACATCCGGAAGAATATACTTTCCCTGCTCCGCCTTTCTGGTGAGAACCTCCCACTTATCCAAAAGAACACCATTATAGGTAAAGATACCGCATTTTACGGAAGTTCCTCCCACATCAAT
Source organism: Oribacterium parvum (assembly GCA_938022235.1). GTDB lineage: Bacteria > Bacillota > Clostridia > Lachnospirales > Lachnospiraceae > Oribacterium > Oribacterium parvum_A. The sequence goes on along the minus strand of CALIEL010000084.1, from coordinate 3,598 downwards.
GCCTACGCAATATTGATTCATCTTATCCCTCCTCTGTAGCCGGCTACACACCTTACTCTTCTGAATGCTTCTAAAAGCACATGGCTGAAGCTTTTTCTATTTTACCCGAATAGCCTCTTCCCTGTTTCGATATGCCAAGAATAAATCCGTTCCCCCGAACTGAATTTTTGACAAAGAACGAATGTATTGCAAACCTTCTTCGGTCTCCCCATTATAACGCAGTCTGCCGTGAAAATCATAAACTTTAAAATATTTCTCTTGATAGAGAATCACCTTATCCTGACTTAATTCCATGTTGTTGCCCATAAAGTCTATGGGTTTATCCAAAATTTTCTCTCCGGTTTTTCGGAAAATCAAAAGTCTATAGGGTTTTTCCTGCTTTTCCTTTTTCCTTCCGGAAGAACTTTTCGTCTTTTGCTTTTCTTTACCGACATTCTCTTTACTTTCTGTAAGAGTACTTCCACTTGCTACAGGACTTTGTTTCTTTGTCTTCGGTTCTTTAGTATTGCCGCCCTTTGTACCCTCTTTGCCTCCGGACTTTCCCCCATCCTCCTGAGGCTCGCCTCTTTGATCCGTAAGGACTGCAAGGTAATTTTTATCATAGGAAATCATCCGAATCGTTTCCGGAATTTCCACCTTTTTCTTCAGCTCAGGACTGGTTCTGACTTTCGTGGAGAAGAAAGCCAAGCCCCCATCATACGCCGCAAAGGATTCCTCATCAGTAAAAAACTGTACTCTTCCCACAATGCCGCCGGAAAAATCATCAGTAAAGCCCCCTACCACTCGGTCAGCACCGGCATTTTTCCCTAAGGAAGAAAAATTATAGTAAACCACTCTGGATTTCACAGTGGTCTGTTCCAAATGGGCAAATGCTACACAGAGCTCCGTCCCATCCGGAGATACGGACAAATCCATGGGATAACCGTCCCCCGACATCACCGACTTGATGCCGATGTCCAGATTTTTGCCCTCCTTGGAAAATACCGTGATATAGGTTCCCTGATCCTCCGACAAAAGCGCATAAACCACACCTTTTTCGGAAATCCGTAATTTTTCTATGGTACTGGGCGCTTCCCCCTGCCCGCTAAGTCCCTGGGCAGAAAAAATATACAGCCTGGTACCGCCCTGCTCACCGATTACTGCATAGTCTCCGGAAACCGAAACCAGAGCTCGTCCCATTTCAAAGGCCTGATCCCAAAGCACCTTTCCTTGGGAAGAAACATACTTCGCCCCGTCCTTACTGAGCTTGATTACGCCATCCCGGTAAGGAAAATAGCTATATTCCTCCTCTACTCCCTTACTTTCTTCCAGACTGTCCTTCCATAGAAGTTCTTTTTGTCCAAAACGTCTTCTTCCATAAAAGAAAAAGCCTACCGCAAAAAGAAAGAAAAGAATCAACAAAAAAGGAAGCCAAAAGTTTTTCGCCGTTAAAGAAAACGGATTGTCTTCTGCCTTTCTCTCTTCGTCCTGCCGTTCTTCTAAAAGACCTTCTTCCGCCTTACTTCCGATGATGACCCTTTGCTTTAATTTCCTTTTTCTTGATTCTCTTTCCCGATCCGCCAAAGCCTACTCCCTATCTTAACTTAACGGTATCACTGCTCCGGATACATTCCTTTAGTAATATAACTTGGGGACGTATCCTTTTTGCGATACAACTGCTCCGAATATACTCCCTTAGCGATATAATTGTTCCGGATATAAGCCCTTTGCAATACATTCCCGTAAAGCTTCTTCCGCCAATGCACGGTCTTCCTGATAGGTCACACCGAACCAACGGTCATGATCCTCTAAAACCTTTACTCTGGCCTTTCCTTCCTTCATCAGGCAATCCACCTCTCTGGGCAACAGATACTCAGACTTCGCTTCCTTGCCGTATTTCTCCAACCAAGAAGGGAATTTTTCAATCAGTACATCCAGAAAATGCTCCGGAAGTCCAAACATGTTCATGGAAGCAATGGCATCCTCCTGCAGCTCCACAACTTTCTTCTGTTGATTTTCTCCTCGTAAAATGCCGTCTTCCTTGCGTTCAATATTGTAGGTTTCGGAAATGGACTGAAGATAGCCTTCTGCACTCACCTGACAAATTCCACGATTTACAGAACCGTACTTGGAAAGGGTATTTACCAAATGATAGCCTGCCATGCACATTTCCATCATACCGGAATCCGCTCTGTCTGCCTGTAAGAAATTATTGATTAGACGAAAGCCCTCTTTTCCGTAGAAATCATCCGCGTTAATCACTCCAAAGGGTCCCTGTACCTGCTTTCTGCACTGCATTAATGCATGGGCTGTTCCCCAGGGCTTTGTGCGCCCCTCCGGCACAGAAAATCCTTCAGGCAGTGCCGTGATTTCCTGAAAAACATAATCTACATCCGCAATCTTTTCGATTTTCTTCCCAATTATTTCCCGGAAGTCCGCCTCAATATCCTTTCGAATCACAAAAACCAGCTTTTCAAAGCCTGCTTCCAGGGCATCATGCACGGAATAATCCATGATAATCTCTCCATAGGGACCAATTTTTGCCAACTGCTTAATGCCCGCACCATAACGGGAGCCCAATCCCGCAGCCATGATTACCAACGTTGTTTTCTTTCCCATAAGTCTCTCCCTTCGGGTGGATATTGTATAAAAAAGGAATGTACTGACAATCCTTTTGCTATCTCTTTTCCTATCCTTTAAAGATAAGGGAAAAATGCCGTTTCGTCCAGTCTTTCTAACGGAATTCTGTAAACAATGAAGAAAGCATGCTCTGACGCAGTGTGGGTCTGAAATCGGGGCGCGCTCTCGCTATGTTCGCCCTTCGTAGTGATGGACTGTAAGCAATGTAGAAAATACGCTCTGATGCAGTATAGGTCTGAAACGGGGGCACGCTCTCGCTAACCTCGCCTCGTAGCGATGGACTATAAATAATCAAGAAAACTCGCTCCGATGCAGTACAGGTCTGTAATTTGGGCACGCTCCCGCTAACCTCGCCTTCGTAGCAGTACTAACTTCAAGCTTCGCTTTGCTCGCTTTCAGTAAGTACTGACGGGCTCAGATTGCCCTTATTACAGACCTGTACTGCATCTTTCGCTTCGTTTATTGATTTTTGTAGTCCTTCACTTGGTCAGCTCGCCGTTAGTATCAAGGGGCTCAGATTACCCCTTATTTCAGATCCACACTGCATCTATCGCTGCTTTAATTGAGTTTTATAGTCCTTCACTTGGTCGGCTCACCAGCCCAGATACCTCTTATTTCAGACCTATACTGCATCTTTTACTTTCTTTATTGGTTTTTTACAGTTCTTCACTTGCTCAGTCTTCTTCTGCTGTTAGCTGAAGATTCTCCATGCGGTTATAAAGTTATTGGCCCACCAGCCGGATAAGCTTCTGTGCACCACGCGGCCATTGGAGGATGATGCATCGATAACGGAGCCTCCTCCGGCATAAATTCCTACGTGTCCTCGTACCACCACAATATCTCCTGCCTGTAGTTCTCCCATACTTACTTTCTTAAATCGTCCCGGATTTCTCCAACCGGAGGAGGTCATATAGGAAGTTCCCACGCCGGCCTGGTTCAAACACCAGTATACAAAACCGGAACAGTCGAAGGAATTCGG
>CALIEL010000083.1 GCA_938022235.1 Oribacterium parvum | reverse complement strand
AAGCTTGGCTCCTACAGACTCCATCCTTCGACTTAAGCAGGCACGACACTGAGCCGCCTCATCTCCGGTACAGATTTTGTTGTCATAGAGAAGATATTTTTTTCGCACTGCCGTGGGAGACAGATTGGGCATTAGAACATTTGCCCCTGCTAAAATTCCCAGTTCTCTTCCTCGTTTATCGATGGTTCCCAGAGCTGTGGTGGCGGGAATCAAAAGATTCGGTTGAATCAAACGAAGCATGGATAGGAGAAAGAGGGTGTCCTCCAAACTGCCCTGCTTTTCCTTTGCGAAAATGGTGCTGTGCTGGGGAATGAATGGGCCAATCCCGCACATATCCGGCTTGAATTCCTGTATAAAGTACAGGTCCTTCGCCAAACTTTTACTGCTCTGCCCAGGAGAACCTACCATGAAACCGCAGACTACCTGAAAGCCGATGTCCTTTAGGTCCTGAAGACAACGCATCCTGTTTTGAAAGGATAATTCCTTGGGGTGAAGCTTTTGATAATGGGCTTCATCCGCCGTTTCATGCCGAAGAAGATAGCGGTCTGCTCCTGCCTGAAAATATTTTTCATAGGATTCTTTAGATTTTTCTCCAATGGAAAGGGTGATGGCGCAATCCGGAAATTCTTCTTTGATTGCCTTTACAATCTCTACGATCCGCTCATCCGTAAAGTAAGGATCCTCGCCTCCCTGTAAAACAAAGGTACGAAATCCCAGTTGATGCCCTTCCCGGCAACAGTCCAAGATTTCCTCCTTCGTCAGGCGATAGCGCTCCACCTCTTGGTTTTCCCTCTGAATCCCGCAGTAGTGACAGCCGTTCTTGCAATAGTTGGTGAACTCGATTAATCCTCTGGTATACACCCCATTGCCGTAATACTCTTCGGTACAGTCCTTCGCCAGGTTCTTCGCCAGCTCCTCATCCTCTTTCGTCCTATTCGAAAGAATCAGCTCATATTCTTCCAAAGACAAATGATGGGTTTTTTGCAGCTGACGAAGTAAATCTGCTACTTTACTTGCTGGCATAGGCAGTTTTTACACTGATTTCCGGGATGTTCCCAATCTTTCCCGCCAAAGCGGAAATCGTGTCGTTGGGGGCATCCAGAGCGATGGATACAATGTTTACTCCCTTCTTCTCATAGGGTAATCCCATTCTCCCTACGATATAGTCCCCATATTCATGAAGAAGATGATTCAGCGTATCCACGGACTCACGATTCTCAACAATAATCGCCATTACCGCAATTCTGCTTTCCTGTTCCATAATTGAACCTCCTTTTAGATATAGTTCTGTTTGATTATTTTATCATAATGCCAGGGGAGAGGCTATAGGGGAGTTTATTTTTGGAGAATATCAAAAATGAAAAAGTAAATTCTACTCATCTATTCCCCAGTAGATTTTACTTCTG
>CALIEL010000082.1 GCA_938022235.1 Oribacterium parvum | reverse complement strand
AATCTTTTCTGAAATCTCCGGATGAGCCTTTTGTGCTTTCTTAATCCATTCCGTAGTTCTTCTGCACTGCCAAACAATAGCAGGATAAATGGCCTGTCCCGTCTTTCTATCCCAAACTATGGTACTTTCCCTTTGGTTTGTGATACCGATGGCCAATAAAGCCTCTGAGGGAATTCCGGATTTTTCCAGACATTCTCTTGCTACCGCCAACTGGCTTTGCCAGATTTCATTGGGATGATGCTCTACATAACCGGGTTTAGGGTAATACTGGGGAAACTCCTTTTGTGCCTTCAAAACCGCCTCTCCCTCTTCGTCAAAAAGGATGGCTCTGGTACTGGTAGTCCCCGCATCTAAGGCCATGATATATTTTTTCATTTTGCTTCCTTTCTACAAGCTATTTTCAACTGTTTTATGGACGAATTCTCACTTCCGTAAATTCAGGAATAAAGCTTTCTTTGGCACTTTCTTCCTCTTGCATATAGGCGTTTTGAATTCCTAGCTCTTCAGCATAACGAATCCATTTTTCATACTCTTTTCCGTAGACTCGACGGTCAATCTCCGGGTAAGCCTCAAGATTTCCATAAGGAATATATTGCCGGAGTAAACTATATAAAATCTTTTCTCCGTACTCTTCATAGGCATATTTCAGAACTTTTTTCGCCTGATACACCTGATTGGGAAGGAGCAAATGTCTAAGAATCACACCTTTTTGTAAAAGCCCCTCCCTATACTCAAGTTCGGGACACTGTCGTACGCACTCCGCTAGAGCTTCCTTCGCCCTGATTGGGTAATCCTTTGCCTTGGAATAGCGTAAAGCTGTGTCTTCCCTGATATATTTAAAATCAAAAAGGTAAATATCAATAAGACCTTCGCAACTTGCCAATACCTCACTGCTTTGATAGCCGGAGCAATTCCAGACAAAGGGCAGGCTAAAGCCTCTTTTCTTAGCCAAGCTGATGGCTTCTAAAATCCCCGGAAGATAATGCTCTCCCGTAACCAGATTGATATTGTGACAGCCCAGCTTTTCCAAGCTTAGAAAATGTTGATAAAGCTCTTCTACAGAAACCGCTTCTCCGATTTCTCCCCGAGAAAGCCTTTGGTTTTGGCAAAAGACACAGGACAGGCTACAGTAAGAAAAGAAAATGGTTCCGCTTCCCTTGCTTCCGGAAAGACAGGGCTCCTCCCAAAAATGGGGAGCTGCTCTTCCGATATGCATAATACTTCCCGCATGACAAAATCCCCGTTCACCCTTAAGGCGGTTTACCTTACATTCCCTTGGGCAAAGTCTACAGAAAACATAGGAAAGAATACTTTGTTTCTCTTCTCCCTGAGCCATATTAGATTTTTCTTTCTGTACTATATTAAATTGCTCTCCCTGGACTATCTTAGGTTTTTCTTCCTGGACTATCTTGGATTTCTCTTCCTGTATTTCATCTATTTCCTGTATTTGCGACATTTCCTATATTTTATCCTCGTTTTTCGCGGTTTTCTATTTCAATGCCCGCTTATTCTATTTAAGTCCGGCTTGTAAGCCCTCTAAAAAGCTGATACAATTCCTTTGATTTCACAATAATTTATCAAAACAAAGGAGTATATTATGGCAAATCCTATTGTACGCATTACGATGGACAGTGGCAAGGTGATTCGTTTGGAACTGTATCCTGAAACTGCCCCCATTACTGTAGAGAACTTTTTAGACCTGGTAAAGAAGGGCTTTTATAACGGACTTACCTTCCACCGTATTATTTCCGGCTTTATGATCCAGGGAGGAGACCCGGATGGAAACGGTATGGGCGGCCCCGGTTACAGCATTAAGGGAGAGTTTAAGAGTAACGGTGTAGACAACCCCTTAAAGCATGAAAAGGGTGTTATTTCTATGGCTCGTTCCATGGATCCCAACTCTGCCGGCTCCCAGTTCTTTATTATGCATGAAGCAGCTCCTCATTTGGATGGACAGTATGCCGCATTCGGAAAGGTCATCGAAGGCTTGGATGTAGTAGATGAAATTGCTTCCGTAGAAACCGGTTTTCAGGATGCTCCTGTAGAAAAGGTAATCATGGAAAAGGTAGAGGTAGAGGAATAATTTATCCCTTGCCTATACTCGGGAAGTTCCATACGATTTCCTCAGACTATAGTAATCGAGTAGGGGGAATTTAATCCCCCTCTCACACCACCAGTACGTGCCGTTCGG
>CALIEL010000081.1 GCA_938022235.1 Oribacterium parvum | reverse complement strand
CTTTTCTATGTTCTTTGCTGCAAGGAGCTTTCCTTCTCCATTCTACGCAGAAACGGAATATACTTAACCGTTCTGATATACCTCTTCCAGAGCCGCCTGCACAATAAAGCGCTGGTTTCCTCCGGACGGCCCTGAACAGGTGGACAGGGTAATGATATCCGGCCGCTGAGAAAAATCGATACTGTCCTTGGGATAATTTCTATATGAGGAAAGTCTCTGAATCAGACTTAAATACTGATCATAGCCCTTGTCCCCTTCGAAGTCGTTGTATATAGGGCTTTCCACCGTCGTTAAATAATAGCTAAAGATACGATAACGGGTAATCCCCTCCGGTCTGCATAGAAAGACGTAAGGATTGCTGTTTGCCAGCTGATCATCCCGAAGGAAATATTTCAGCTTTCCGAACATGGTTCCATTCTTCATGTTGTGACCGAAAATGAAGGTATTCTTATGATCGTAGCTTCCCTTGGCATTGGCATCCAGGAAAATAGAACCGGCAAAGTTCGCCTTTCCATAAAAGGTTCTATGCAGATACTCTTCATTGTCCTTACTCTTCACCACCGGATAGGTGATGGAAAGGGCAGGCACATGCAAAACCGCGGTAAAATCAGCATTTACCCCGGAGAGCGCTCCGTAGTCAATCTGAAAATGAGGATGGAGCAAATCTACAGGCTCCTCTTCCGGCTCATCATCAAATTCTTCCTCACCGGCCTTCTCTTTCTTCGGCGCCTCCTTCTTTGGCTCCTCGGAAATCACGATATGATCCTGCAGGGATGCGTATTCGTCCTCCGCCGCCCGATATTCCAGAAAGTCCCGGAGGAACAGGCCGCCAAAGACAATCATGGAAATAAACAGCACCGTGGGAATCAGATAATGAATAAAGCTCTGCTTCTTTTTCCTCTTTGATTTTGGCTTGTCCGCTGCCTTTTCCCCGTTTTCACCGATGTCCTTTGGATTCTCCTGTGCTGCATCGACTTCTGATGCGCCGGATTCCGTTATAACGTCTACTTCTAAATTCCTATCCATTACTTTCGTTTCTTCCGAACGATTCTCCGAAAGCTTTTGATCCAGATTTTTATCTTCCATTAGTACTCTCTTTCCGGTCTTCTGCCGCTAAGCCGGGCTTTTCTCATAAGATAAAAGACCGGCTTTCGCTTAGCATAGAATTCCGAGCATATTTTGTCACTTCTTCCCTACTATATTTCGACCGGAATGAAAATACAATAAAATCCTTCGCTTCGATTTACTCTGCCATAAACCAATTTATACTTTGGATTGAGATATCCGATTCCAACCTAAGATTAAATTTTTCCTTATCTTCAAAAGCGGAGTCGGACAAAAGAATGGTATTGGCGCCTGTTTCTGCATCTTCCGGCACAATGTAATACACATCCTTCTTCTCTAAAAACTCCTTTTCGGAGCTTACTCTTTCATAAAGGGTTGAATTAACCTCTACGTACTGCAGATGCGTTGTCCACCAGGGCTTTTCCGGCATCCCTTTTCCCGGAACATAGGTAACTCGAAAAGCATGTAAGTCCGCTTCTTCATTCAAGGCTGCATAAGTAGGACCTAAAAGAATCCCCTTATTCAGCACCTCCGGTTCACCCTTTTCTGCCGTGAAAGGTACTTCCGCATCGTCTTTTACATCTACTGTAATGTCATGGAAAGGCTGAATACCTCCGGCCTGAATAGAGATAATATAGCTTTTACTTTCCTTAAATAGACTCTTGGGAAGAGTCAGAATCTGCTTTTCCCGATCCAAGGAGTAGCTAGGCTCGTTCTCACGATGAGACTCCGGTAAAATCGGCTGAAAACCGATGTAAACAAACGCGATGCTATCCATAATATCCTTAGACACATACAGCTTCACATCCTGATTAACCTTGGCTTCTCCCACCAACTTAATAACATTCTTTTCTTCAGGTTGTTCCGGTGTAGGATTCTCTTCCGGCTTTCCACTCTCTCCGGTGCCGGGCTTTTCTTCAGTATTGCCATTGTCTCCGGTTCCCGGCTTCTCTTCAGTATTACCATTGTCTCCGGTTCCCGGCTTCTCCTCAGTATTGCCATTGTCTCCGGTTCCCGGCTTCTCCTCAGGCTTTC
>CALIEL010000080.1 GCA_938022235.1 Oribacterium parvum | reverse complement strand
TTCCGGCTTCATTCATAAATTTAGAAGCCATTTCTGGCAATAATCCTTCCAATAGTGGAACCACTCCAAGTCTGTGTCCGGTTTACAGAAGAACTCCAGCTCCATCTGCTCGAACTCTCTGGTACGGAAGGTAAAGTTTCCGGGGGTGATCTCATTTCGGAAGGACTTTCCGATCTGAGCAATTCCGAAAGGCAGCTTCTTTCGAGAGCTTCTCTGCACATTTTTAAAGTTTACAAAGATTCCCTGGGCGGTTTCCGGCCGAAGATAAACCGTATTCTTCGCATCCTCCGTAACTCCCTGGAAGGTCTTAAACATCAGGTTAAACTGACGAATAGGGGTAAAATTGTGCTTTCCGCAGCTGGGGCAGGGTACTTCATGAGAAGTAACGAAATTCTCCATCTCTTCCTTGGACCAGGCATCCACGGATCCCTCCAAAGGAATATTGTGACTTTCGCAGAAGTCTTCAATTACCTTGTCCGCACGAAAACGCTCACGACACTCTTTACAATCCATTAAAGGATCGGAAAAGCCTGCCAAATGTCCGGATGCTACCCAGGTTTCCGGATTCATCAGAATGGCACAGTCAATGCCTACATTGTACTTGGATTCCTGCACAAACTTCTTCCACCAAGCCTTTTTGATATTGTTCTTTAACTCTACCCCTAAATTTCCATAGTCCCAGGTATTTGCAAGTCCACCATAAATTTCGGATCCCGGATATACAAATCCTCTGGTTTTTGCTAATGACACAATGGTGTCCATGGTATAATTTTTTGGCATTTTTCTCTCTCCAGTCTAATTCTGATTTCCCCAACGTTTCCTTTTACTTCTTCCATCCTACAAAGACTCTTCTCCTTATCCTTTGTAAAATTACCTGTTATTATACATCAAGCCTGAGGTCTTTGGAATATCCACATTCCATACCCGGGGAAACTTATTTAAATATCCTATAAATAATGGATTTTTTAACTATAAAACAGGCCTGAAATCGAGGTATAAATCCTCAATTTTCAGACCTGTCGTACAGATTCTTCCCGGAAGAATTGAATTTTTACAGCCCTTTAGAAATCAAGCGCCTAGACTTTTTAAGATTCGAAGGCTTTGAAATTGTTTGGGAAAGCTTTCTTTACAAAGATAATCCACATTTTGAGAAAAGGATAGAAGGGTTCCCTCCTCCAAGGTAAAGGTATAGAGTCTTCCCAAGGGTACGGACAAAACATGATGCCAGGCATCCTGCACCGACTTTCCGTAGGACAGTGGCGGCTCCTCCGTGTATTCCCCCTCCAGCATCAGCATACGAAGCTCAAAAATCCTTCTTACCAGATCATTTTTCAAGCCCTTATGCAAGAGTGCCTTTAGGGAAAGATAAAGAAGCTCCACCATTTGGGGCGCCTCCAGATTTTCCTGTGCCACCAGCTCCGCCAGCTCTAAAAAATAGGCGGCATAGCAGGCCTTTTCCAAATCCTTTGCAATCTCTTCAAAATAGGCATCCACCTCTACAGAACGAAGGGTGTATCCTGCCTTTCCTTCCCGTAAATGAAATTTTCCGAAGACAAAGCTACGGCTCCCTGCTAAAAGAGGAGAGTTGGGGCGTTTTGCCCCACTGGCCCAAACCGTCATTTTCCCCCTCTCCATGGTAAGAAGCTGTAATCGCTTATCAAACTCCCGTAAGCTGTGCTCTGACAGCACCACCCCCCGGAGAACAATTTCCTCTTTCACTGACCCCTTCTACTTTCCTAAAAATACTTTCTACTCTCCTAAAACTGCTTTCCTAAAGCTGCCTTTCTTAACTAAGCTCATCCTTGAAAACGCAATCCCTCGGATTTTTCTATCCTGAAAATGTCTTTACTTCTGCTCTCTATAACCGTACTCCCGTAGATAAGCCGGATTTTCTCGCCAATCCTTCCGGACCTTTACAAAAAGCTGCAAGTTCACCTTGGCCTCCAACAGGCTCTCCATCTGAATTCTGGCACCGGTACCGATATTTTTCAGCATAGCTCCGCCCTTTCCGATAATGATGCCCTTGTGGCTGTCCTTTTCACAGATAATGGTGGCCTTCACATCCCAGATGCCGTTTTTTCTCTCCCGCATACTGTCCATCAGTACTGCAATACCGTGGGGAATTTCCTTATCCAGCTTATAGAGTGCCTGCTCTCGAATCAGCTCCGCTGCAATCTCCCGCACCGGCTGATCCGTGATGGTTTCTTCATCGTAGTAGCGAGGGCCATAGGGAAGCAAGTCAAAGAGAATGTCCTTTAACTCCTCCAAGCCCTGACTCTTATAGGCGGAAATTCCTACGATTGCGGCAAAGTCCAGCTCCTTTTCGTAGTCTTCCTTCTTTTTCAGAAAGGCATCTTCGCCCCCCAGAAGGTCCAGTTTGTTTAAAACCAGAATAATCTTTCTTTTGCTATGCTTAAGAAGAGAAAGAATCTGCTCTTCCTTCTCCCCCTTTTGCTCGGTGGCATCCACAATATAGAGAACCAGATCTCCGTTTCCTAAAGCTTTTTCCGCCACGGATTCCATATATACGGATAGCTGATTTTTTGCCTTGTGAATTCCGGGAGTATCGTGAAAAACGATTTGCCCCCTCTCCTCATCATACACCGCCATGATTTGATTTCTGGTGGTTTGGGGTTTTTTCGAAGTGATGGCCACCTTTTGTCCGATGAGGGCATTCAAAAGGGTGGACTTTCCCGCATTGGGAAGCCCTACAATGGAAACAAAGCCGGATTTCACCGGTCCTTCCTCTATTTTTACTTCTTCGCCTCTTTCCTTGGCAAAAAAATCATCAATTACAGATCCCATCGCTTTACTCCCTTCCCATTCAGACCAAAAGCCTTATGTTTTTATCCCTGTCTATTAAATCTCTTCCAGCCTTTCAAAAGCAGCTTTTGCCTTTTCCAGCTCGCCCTTATTGCCTATAGCACATAGAGACTTTTCTTGGAAGGCTCTCTTGATATAAGCCGAAAGATTTCGAATATCCTTCTCCTCCACGTCTAAAAGTTCATCCCTTTCTCGTTGCAAGTCTTCCTGTGTAAGCTTGGAAAGATAACAACTTAATCCCAAAAGGAACTTGGTATAGGCGGATTTCGGCATATCCAGTTCGGAAATGGCTCCGATAACATATTTGTTTAACTCCAGTTCTGTAGCCTTGAAGTTTTCCAGATACTCTGCCACCCTACGATATTGCTCCAAGGTTCTTTGCACATGGGGATCCCTATAGGAAACCATAAAGCTTTCTCCGTTTCGGCCAAAACCACACATCGCCCCATAGGCATTTCCCTGCTCTCGAATATTCTTCCAGAGGAAGTCATAGGACAAAATCACCTTTAAAACCTTCAGACTTCCGGTATAGGGGTAAGCCTCCCCTTGGAAGGAACCTGCGGAGGCTACATAGTTCACCTGGGAAGTGGTACTGAAGGCTTCCCTACGCTCTTTTTCCCCTTCGAACTTTGTTTCTCTCCAGTCTTCCTTATCCGGAAAACGTCTTTCCAAGAAATCTGTAAGCTCTTTCTTTTCCTTTTCGAAAATACCGATATCTCCCCCTGCTGCAAGGAGTAATCTTTCTCCACTAAAAATTTTCTTGGATAGAGCTGTAAGCTTTTCTCCTAAGGCCTTGGGATTCTTTCGAAAATCCTCTTCCAGCTGCTCTAAGAAATGCAGATAGGCAATTCCCTTAATCTGCTCCTGAAAATGAGAGCTTGGGGAAAAGCCGGACATGGCACGAGTCACTGCATAGCTGTGGCCTGAGCCCTCCAAACGCATTCTTTCTCTGGACTTTGCTTCCAGAAGAATCTCGGAAAGGCGCTTTTCCTCCTGATAAACCGTTCGAAACAGCATCTCCTCCAGATACTCTACCGCATTTTTTAATTCTCCCTGTAAAAGCTTGAAGTCCAGAGCCAAGACACCGGTGTACCGATCCTTTTCCACAAAATCCGGGTAAGCCGTTAAATCCACACTAAAGCCTCCGGTATGAAGGTAAATTTCAGAATTAAAATCCTGAAAACGGTAATTTTCCGTGTCCATATAGGCAAGACAGGTTCTTAAGAAGGAAAGGTAGGACAGTTCCTCCTCACTAAGTCCGTCAGTATGGAATTGCAGTCGAAGGTACAGAACCCCCTTAGAGTCCCCCGGCACCAAAATCAGCTTCCGATCCCCAAGGCTTCCCTCCTGATAAGGGTAGGACTCCGCTTCCCGCTTGATATCCTTTCTGGAGAGTACCGGCAGAGTCTTTAAAGCTTCCTCTGTATTTCCTGTCTGCTGGTATAGAGTAAGCTCCTCTTTTACTTTTTTGATCTGTTCTTTTTCTTCCGGAGAAAATGCCTGCCATCTGGCCTGTAGTTCATCTGACAGCTTCGCTTCTCTTTCCTCTGTCATCCCCTTCTTGGGCAATAAACGGAGGAGGGAAGAATGGGGATTGTTCAGGAAATTTTCCTTTAAGAGCTTCTCAAAATAGCCCTTTTCCACCTCTTCCATCAGCTCCTTGTAAAGAGCCTCCGCTTCCAGATAAAGCCAGGGCTTTCCTCCGTAGAGCCAGGAATCCAAAGCATTTAAGCTGTAGACCAGTCCCTTAGGGGTATTCCCGTAATCCGCCTCCTTGTATTGGAAAGCATCATGGTGAATGGCCGCCAAGATGGTCTTATGGTCTAAACCATTTTCTGCGGCATCCAAGAAGCAATCCTGAATCAACTGTAAGAATTCGTCTTCTCTTTCTTCGGAAACATTCTTACTGATGACAGAAAAGTAATGCTGTAAAATGCCGTCGGAATAACCTCCGAAAACATCCTCTCCCAAACCGGCTTCCAAAAGCTTTTGCTTTAAAACCGCTCCGGGACCGGAAAGAAGGGCGTGGTCCAGATAGGAAAATGCCATGGACTTCTTCGCATCCTGTCCTGCATCCAAAACAAAGTTGTAGGAAAGATAAGCTTTATTTTCGATACTATCCTTCTCGGAAATAGGATAATACTGGCTTTCTTTTACCATTTTCCCGAAGGGCTGCTGCCGTGCGATTTCGGAATGGGGGGAAATTCGTTCAAAGTCCTGAAGATATGCCTCATCAATCCAATTTAATTTTTCCTCCATATTCATATCTCCATAGAGGATAATGAAGGAATTGGAGGGATGATAAAAGCGCTGATGGAAGGCCTTAAAGGCATCATATGTTAATTTCGGAATGTCCTCCGGATCTCCCCCTGACTCATTGCCGTAGGTGGTATCCGGGAAAAGAGAATGGAAGGTATAGCGTTCCAGTACGGACTCCGGGTCGGAAAATGCTCCCCGCATCTCGTTATAAACTACGCCGCTATAACACAGCTTTCCCTCTTTGTCCAAGGTATAGTGCCAGCCCTCCTGCAAAAAGGTTCGGTAGTTTTCCAGACAGTTTGGATGAAAAACCGCATCCAAATATACATCCATCAGATTTTGGAAGTCCTTGTCATTCTGGGAGGCCACCGGATAAACGGTTTTGTCCGGATAGGTCATGGCGTTTAAAAAGGTCTTTAAAGAGCCCTTTACCAGCTCCACAAAGGGATCCTTTAAGGGGAACTTCTTAGAACCGCAAAGCACGGAATGCTCTGTAATGTGGGCTACTCCCGTGGAATCCTCTGCAGGGGTTCGAAAGGCAATACTAAAGACCTTGTTGTCATCCTTATTCTCCAAGCATAAAACCTTGGCGCCGGTCTTCTTGTGCTCATAGACTCTTGCCATGGTTTCCAGCTCTTTAATCTCTTTTTCTTCTATAAACTCATATGCCTTCATCAAAATATCTATTCCTTTCTAAACTACCGAATTCTTCCCTGATCTGTCTATAGCTTACGGTAAAGCCTGTCTACAGTTTTTGGGGAAAGCCTGTTTACAGCTTATACCAATGCCTTTCTATAGCTTATGGCAGAGCCTCTCTACAGCTTATGGCAGAGCCTCTCTACAGCTTATGGCAAAGCCTTTCTCCGAAGAGGAACAGAGCCTCCCGAAAATAAAGATGAGGTCTTAAGGCAGGGTCCTCCACCGAGGGAAATCCTACAATACTGACTTTCTGTGAGGCTTCCACCTTCCCTTCCTCTCTCTGCTTTTGTAAGGCTTGCTCCGCAAAATGACAGGCTCTGTAAATCAGATACTGAGAACCCACAATGCCGATTCTGATTTCTTTATCACTTGAATCATCCTTGCTCTCCGCCCCTTCGGATGTCTCTGTTTTAAGCTCTTCCTCCGAATCAAAAATCTCATCCGAATCCAAGTCCTCTTCATAGTCCACAACTTGATTTTCCTGGGCTGCCAGTCTTTTCCGGACTTCTTCCCGACGCTTTTGCCTAAGATCCTCTTGTACCTCGGAGCCTTCCTGATCCTGTTCCCCCTGGAAAATACTCTCTATTCCGTAGGAAAGCTTTTGCTCCGTAGTTTTCGAGTAAAACTCCATCAGCATAGCATCGGCGGGAATCCCCATTTTCAACATACTTTGGTACATCACGCTGGCTTCTGCACTGGCACTGTTCCTTCCCCTACCGCCGGAAAGCACAATCGTTGCGGAAGGATTTTCCTGATAGCACAAATCCGCTCTTTCCAGACGATTTTGAAGAAGTGGAGTAATCTTATTGTTTTCCAATTCCGAACCTACCACCAAAATATAAGAAAGGGGATCCTTCCACTGTCCGTAGCGATATTGGCTTAAATACCCGATAAGATAAGTGAAAAGCAGGAAAAATATGCAATAACTGCTTAAGCAAAAAATTCGAAAGCGAAAAAACAAGGGTTTCTTTCGTAAACGCTCCGGTGCCTTATAGACAAATGCCATCAGGAGATGGAGGGCTCCCAAAAGAATCCAAATCCAAAGGAAGGAAAGATAGGAAGCAGTGGTCCATAAAAAGCCAAAGTAAAGAAAACATCCTAAGGCTAATATTATAAATACAATTCCCATATCTTCTCCTTTCTTGGCTTTCTCCTTTAGAAAACGTTCCTCCTTAAGAAGCCGTTTCCCCTTAATGGACTTTTCCTCTATTTGTCTTCGATTCTTCTTAATACATCCTGGGCTTCCGGAAGAACGGAAAAACGAATCTTTAAGTTCTGCTTGGAATGGGGACAGGATTCCAGACTTTCTCCGGTATCCGCATCCTCCATGGCTAAAACTTCCGTATCCAAATTATCCCCGTTCGGCTTCATAATGGAAATGCTTTCTCCCACGGAAAATTTATTTTTCTGCTGCAGGAAGGCATAATCTCCCTCCACCTTCTCCACGGTTCCCAGATAAATGGCCCCGGCACTATAGCTGTTGTTTCCGTAAATCTGATCTTCTTCATCCGGTCTGCCGTAGTAGAAGCCGGTACTATAGTCTCTAAAGGTACATTTCCGGATTTCTTCCTCATAAATCGGAAGCTTTTCCTCATACTTCTTCGGATCCTCCAGATAATCCTGAATAGCCACCTTATAGGTTCTGGCCACGGTAGCCACATACAGCTCCGTCTTCATACGCCCTTCTATCTTTAAAGAATCCACTCCCGCCTCAATCAGGTCAGGAATATGGCTGATCATATTCAGGTCTTTAGAATTGAAAATGTAGGTTCCCCTATCATTTTCAAACACCGGATAATACTCTCCCGGACGCTTTTCCTCCATCAAAGAATACTTCCAACGACAGGGATGGGTACAGGCTCC
>CALIEL010000079.1 GCA_938022235.1 Oribacterium parvum | reverse complement strand
CTTTCTTTATTTTATTCGTTTTGTACGTAACTTCCAAGGCATCACCTCTTCCTTGCAATTAACCTTTTAGGTGAATTTATATTACTATAAATAAAGAGTTTAGTCAATTTAAATTTACCTTTAAGGTAAATTTTTATAACAATCGCGGGCTGTATTAAACTTTTTAAGCTAAGAGTAGATACTTTATATTTTAGAGGATTTAGAATGATTCTTTAGTTTCTCAAAATCCTCCCATAACTTATTTACTTCCTCTAAAGAAGCTGCCATAATGATTTCATTCTGTAAAAAATAAAATCACATATTTCAAGAGGATAACCTTATGCTTAAGCCCGGAATTTATGAACAGCTGATCAACTTAGCAATTCAAGAGGAACTGTCTGCCTTTTCAGAAGAAGAAAAGAACATTGTGAAAATCGATGAAGCGGAAGCCTCCACTGTATTGGCTCAATACTGTAGCGATATTATTCGCAGCAATCTGGAGCAACTTTCTGATCAGGATACTACTGCCAAAATTAAAGTGATTAATAAAATCATTGCGCTCCTTTCCTCGGAGGGGGAGGATATTTCTCAATTGTCTGTTGGTACGGAAGGAGAACAGCTCCTTGCCGTACTTTCCGCTACCCATTCCGAAAATCCGCTTCTAAAGCTTGGTATGAAAAGTGCAAAGGATCTACTTCGTCCTGAAAGTCCGATTTCCCAGAGCAGTCTTTTTACCGGCTCACAAAATGAGCCTTCCCTTTTTTCCGAATTAAAAAAGGAAATTGCATCAGCTGACCGAATTGATTTCTTGGTTTCTTTTATCAAAATGAGCGGTTTAAATCTAATTCGGGATACTCTACGAGAGTTTACGGAAAATGGGGGAAAGCTTCGCATTATCACCACTTCCTATATGGGAGCCAGTGATGCCAAGGCTATTGAACAGCTTTGTAACTTACCAAATACGGAAATAAGAATTTCTTATGATATTGAAAGAAAACGACTACATGCAAAGTCTTATATCTTTTACAGAGAAAGCGGCTTTACAACCGCCTATATAGGATCCTCCAATCTATCCTCTGCGGCTCTTGATGAAGGTTTAGAATGGAACGTCAAACTGACCGCCAAAGATATGCCTTTTATTCTCAAGAAGATGGAGACAATTTTTGACAGCTATTGGAATAATGCAAGTTTTATTTCCTATACTAATAACGAAGAAGATAAGAAAAAGTTAAAAGCCGCACTTCAATTAGGAAAAACAGGGCAGTCTTCCTTTTCTGATGACAGCTTTCTCTTTGACTTAAATCCTTATCCCCACCAGCTGGAAATCTTAGATCAAATTGATGCGGAAAGAGAAGTTCGAGGAAATTATAAAAATCTCATTGTCTCTGCAACAGGTACCGGTAAAACCTTAATTTCCGCCTTTGACTATAGGCGTTTTTGGAAAAAGCAAGGAACAAGAAAGCCAAGACTTTTATTTGTTGTGCATAGAGAAGAAATCCTAAAGCAAAGCTTAGCAGTCTTTCGACATGTATTAAAGGATTCCAATTTTGGAGCATTATTTGTAGGGCAATTTACGCCGGATTCCTTAGATCATCTTTTTATCTCTATACAAACTTTTTCTTCGAAGAACTTTACAGAAGCAGTGCCCCCTAATTATTATGATTATATTGTCGTGGATGAATTTCACCATGCTGCAGCTCCCAGCTATCAGGACTTATTAAGTTATTTTCAACCCAAAGTTCTTCTAGGTCTTACCGCCACGCCGGAGCGTATGGATGGAAAGGATATTTTAAAGTACTTTAACAATAAAATCACGGCTGAAATCCGTCTTCCGGAAGCAATTAACCGTGGCTTACTCTGCCCCTTCCAGTATTTCGGAATCTCTGATGAGATCGATTTATCCAATGTGCATTGGGTAAGAGGGGGCTATGATAAAACAGAGCTTAGTAACATTTTCTCCCTACAAAGCAGTAGTGCAGAAAAAAGAGCAAATCATATTATCAACAGTATTAATCGCTATGTGAATGATATTCACGCGGTTCATGGACTTGGCTTTTGCGTTTCAGTAGAGCATGCAAAATTCATGGAAAGTCACTTTAAAAAGAATGGAATTGCCTGTCTGTCCTTAACCAAAAGTTCCGGTACAGAAGAACGTAACACTGCAAAAAGCCGTTTGATTTCCGGCGAAATTCAATTTATTTTTGTTGTGGATTTATATAATGAAGGAATCGATATTCCGGAGGTGGATACGATTCTATTTCTCCGTCCTACAGAGTCCTTAACCGTCTTCTTACAGCAGTTAGGACGTGGACTGCGTCTTTCCACGGGTAAAGAGTGTCTTACTGTTTTAGACTTTATTGGACAAGCCAATAAAAAATATAACTTTGAAGAAAAGTTTTCCGCCTTGCTGTCTCATCACAGGAATAACCTTAGTCAGGAAATCCAGAAGGGCTTTACTGCGCTTCCCCAAAACTGTTATATCCAACTGGAGAAAGTAGCCAGCAAAATCATCTTGGAGAATATAAGGGCAAACTTTGATAGAAAAGATGGTTTTCTCTTTAGATTAAAATCCTTCAGCGAAGATACGGGACTTCCTTTAAGCTATGACAATTTTTTAAAGCATTTTCATCTAAGCCCTAAAGACATTTATCTCCGAAAAATCTCCTTTTCCAGACTTTGCGTAGAGGCAGAGCAATGGGCAAATTTTTCCGAACCATTAGAAGAATTAATTACGAAAGCCTTGCCAAAGCTTTGCAGCATAAACTCCAGACGTTGGATTCATTTTTTACAAGAATTTCTGTCCATGTTTTTGGAAAAAACATCTGAAGATTGCTTTGACTATCTCTTATCTTTACCTAAACTGCAAGCCAGATTTTTCCGAATGTTCTATTTCTCCTTATTTCAAAGGCTTATAGATTGGGAAAGCCCGGAGGATAAAGAGAACTTAATCAATTTACAGAAATCTCCTACAATGCTCCGGGAATTACTGGATTTACTTTCCTATAATTTGGACAATATAGATTTTGTAGATCAAAGCCTGACATTTCTACCAGACTGTCCGCTGGATGTGCATTGTAGCTATTCAAGAGACCAAATCTTATTGGCTTTAGACTTTGAGAAGCCCAACACCGTTCGAGAGGGTGTGAAATGGCTTCCGGAGAAAAAGCTGGATCTTCTTTTTGTGACTTTGAATAAATCTGATAAAGAGTATTCCCCCAGTACCATGTACCAAGACTACTCCCTTAACGAAAGGCTATTTCACTGGCAGAGCCAGAATGCCACTTCCGATACTTCTGAAACCGGAAAACGCTATATTCAGCACAAAAAACTGGGGACAAATGTCTTTTTATTTGTTCGCGAAAGGAAAAAAACTGCCCTTGGGGCAGAAGCCTATACCTTTCTTGGCCCCGCCCGGTATGTATCCTACACCGGCAGTAAGCCCATGAGCATTATCTGGCAGTTGGAAACACCAATTCCGGAAAAGTATTTAAAGCAAACCGGCAAGGTCCTCATCGGATAAGAAAGTACTATGAAAATCATACTGATTTTCTTCACAATATAGGTCTGAAATTGAGGCACGCTCTCGCTAACCTCGCCTCGCAGGGGTTACTAAGCGAAAAACTGCAGTACCTTTGTTTTTCGCAAGTGCCCGCGGGCTCAGATTGCCT
The DNA here is from genome assembly GCA_938022235.1 of Oribacterium parvum. Classification (GTDB taxonomy): domain Bacteria; phylum Bacillota; class Clostridia; order Lachnospirales; family Lachnospiraceae; genus Oribacterium; species Oribacterium parvum_A. The sequence continues at coordinate 837 of CALIEL010000079.1, read as the reverse complement.
CCCTTTCAGGCCTATATCGTCGAAAACCCATCATGTATTGATTTTTCATAGTACTTTTCTTAAACCTCTACCACCTCATACGCCCCCGTCTCGGAATCTATCACCACCATGGCAGATTCCCCAATCTGCGTACCTTCCCTATCCGTGGAGAAAACATCTGTAAATATCATTCCCCCCTGCTCCATGATTTTTTCCACCGGAGTATGCCCCACAATCTGCTTGTACTTTTCCCCTCGGAATGCCTTTCTCCGTACATCCAATGTTCTTAGCCAAAGGGGCGATTCATCATTCCACAGCTTATCCTGAGAAGCTGTATTTACCGAATGGAGAACTTCATCTATATCCGCATCCAAGAGTTTCCTGTTAAGACTTTTTACAAATTCAGTGCTAAGGCCTGCATGGGAGAACAAAACTCGACCTATCCTATGCATAATGTTGATTTGAGAGGAATTTTTCAGGCTCTTTTCCAGCTCTTCCAGTTTTTCCATAACCGTCCGCTCCGCATAAGGAGAATAGCCGCTTTCCAGTCGTCCCCAGGGATAGCTTAAGTCATGGTTTCCGTAGCACCAAAGGGTATCCGGATACTCCTTGGCAAATGCAGTAGCCCTGTCGTAGATTGCTCTGTACCGATCAATCTGAAATTCCATATCCCAATCATCAGGCATATCCATAAGACAGACTGCCCTTTCTGCCTTACCGGACTTTAAGACATTTTCCGCTTTATCGAATATCCAGTTTTTTAAATGCACATCCGGTATGACCAGTACTTTCATATTATCTTACTCCTCGTATTATTAAGTTGTAGCTTTTCTTTACCTGTTCTTGGTAATCAGCTAC
>CALIEL010000078.1 GCA_938022235.1 Oribacterium parvum | reverse complement strand
TCGTTATTCCAATCATGCATTATCATTTTCGAAATACCTCACAAGGAATCCCATAGTTGTTTGAATTCATTTCTGTATTATATTCCAATATCATACTGTTTTACATTAACAAATTCATTTTCTTGGTTTTACAGCAAAAATACATACAATAATTATTAGTGTGTATTTTTACTGTACTTAGTTCTTTATTTTTCCTTTTAATAGCGCTATAATTAAAGCTAAAATACACATAAAACAATATTGTGTGTATAAATACTTTAAGGAGTTTATCATGATACTTTCTTATCAAGAATGCCTCGATAAATATGGCAGTGATTACAAGTTAAAAAAAGAACTTTCCGACGGAAAACTTTTCATGGAAGCAAAAGGATTGTACTCCACTAAGCGAAATGCCACCGAGCTGGATCTTATTATGAAAAAATATCCTAGAGCAGTTTGTACCGGATATAGTGCATTTTATTATCATGCTTTAACAGATGTTATTCCGGAGCATTATTATCTTGCAACAATTAGAACAGACACACGAATCCGAGATACTCGTATAAAACAATCCTATGTTAAAGAAGAACTCTTTAGAGCAGGTATCGATACGCTTAAATACAACAGTTCAACAATACGAATTTATAACTGTGAACGAATGTTAATTGAGCTCCTTCGATTCCGCTCCAAATTACCTATGGATTATTATAAGGAGATTATTCGAAATTATAGAAAGTTATCCTCAAAAATGGATTTTACCCTAGTGGAAGACTATGCCTTAAACTTCCGAAATACTTCAAGTCTGATGGATATGGTACAAAGGGAGGTGCTTTAAAATGAATTTGCACAACGAAATCAAGAAGATAAAAGAACGGGGTTACAACGAAGCCAGTGCTCAATCAAAGCTGGGACAAGATATTATTTTAAAAGCTATCCATGACAGCGGAATGGCCAAAAGTACTACCATCAAGGGTGGAGTAGTCATGAGAAGCCTCTCAAACAATTCTCGAAGAGCAACCCAAGATCTCGACTTTGATTTTATTTGCTATTCTATCGGCGAAGAATCTATACGGAAATTTGTAGAACAATTAAATTGTATTAAAGGACTTACAATTAAACTTACCGGCAATATCACAGAATTAAATCATCAAGATTATAAGGGAAAGCGTATCACCATTTCTCTTGTAGATACCGAAGAAACAACCATATCCTTAAAGATGGATATCGGTGTACAGAGGGATCTCTCCATGAAACAGGACGAGTATACCTTTGTACTTGATTTTCAGGAGGATACTATAAAACTACTGGTTAATTCTCCTACACAAATATTTTTAGAAAAGCTTAAATCTATACTGCGTTTTGGAAGCCAAAATACTCGATATAAGGATATATTTGATATTTGCTATTTAAGTGATTTTATTAAAATAGAGCAGTTAAATAGTTTTATGCCCAAATACATTTATGATGATCCTACATTACATATATCTTCTAAAGACGATATATTAAATCGTATCCATCGTATATTCCATAACTCACAATATTTAAACAATTTACAAAAATCTGAAAAGAACTGGCTTGATATAACCACCGAAGATGCTATAGATAAAATTCTAAAATGTCTTCAAAAATTAGATTAACGAAGAGGAAATGCAAATCTTTCTGTCTCTCTTCTTAATTCTGATTTCTTGATTTTTTTAATAATATCTAATATGCTAAAACAATCTTTATAGAATATTTTTGCCAAGTTTATACATTAAGGGATTGATGTTGGCTATGAAAAAGATTGAACCGCCCTACAGCCTTGATTTACAAGGGTGTAGGGCGGTTTTTATCAATACGTTTTTCCTATAAGCCAACTCTTAATATAACTTCGCTCCTGCCGGAATATGGTTATCTACCATCAGCAAGTGCAATTCTTCCTCATCACTATCCTTCTTCTGGTTAATGGCGGAAAGTAGCATACCGCAGGACTCTACCCCCATCATTGCTCTTGGGGGAAGATTGGTGATGGCAATCAATGTCTTTCCAATCAACTCTTCCGGCTCGTAGTATGCATGAATTCCGGAAAGGATCGTTCTGTCGCTTCCGCTTCCGTCATCCAAGGTAAACTGTAAAAGCTTCTTACTCTTTGGAACAGGAACACAATCCTTTACCTTTACTGCTCTAAAGTCAGACTTACTAAAGGTTTCAAAATCCACAGTCTCTTCAAACAATGGTTCGATTTTCACATTGCTGAAATCAATCTTGTTGTTTGGGGTAAAGAAACCGGTGTTGGCATTTCCTGACTCGCCCTCTTCTCCCTTCTTTCCCTCATCCTTCTTGTCTAAGGACTTCATTGTGGGGAAGAGCAGTACGTCACGGATAGATGCCGCATCGGTAAGAAGCATTACCAGACGGTCAATACCGTAACCGATTCCTCCTGTAGGAGGCATTCCGATTTCCATTGCATGCAGGAAGTCTTCGTCGGTGTGGTTTGCTTCTTCATCTCCCGCATCTGCCAAAGCATCCTGCGCCTTGAAACGTTCTCTCTGGTCGATAGGATCGTTTAGCTCGGAATAAGCATTGGCCATCTCTCTTCCGTAGATAAAGAGCTCAAAACGCTCTACCTTGGATGGGTCAGATGGCTTCTTCTTGGTAAGGGGAGAAATCTCTACCGGATGATCCATAATAAAGGTTGGCTGTACCAGCTTCTCCTCGCAGTACTCTTCGAAGAAGAGGTTTTCAATGTCTCCGATACCATGATGCTCTTCGTAGGCAATTTCCTTTTCCTTCGCAAGGGCTCTTGCCTCTTCTAAGGTCTTAATCTGATCAAAGTCAATGCCTGCATATTCCTTGATTGCCTCTGTCATGGTCAAACGACGGAAGGGGCTTTCCAAATCAATGGGAGTTCCCTGATAACTGATATGCAGAGTCCCGCAAACCTTTTCTGCAAGGTAACGGAACATGGACTCGGTCAGCTCCATCATTCCTTCGTAGTCTGTATATGCCTGATACAACTCCATTAAGGTAAATTCCGGATTATGTCTGGTGTCAATTCCCTCATTACGGAACACTCTTCCAATCTCATAAACTCTTTCCATGCCGCCGATAATCAGACGCTTTAGATAAAGCTCTAAGGAAATACGAAGCTTTACGTCTTCATTTAAGGCATTGTAGTGGGTTTCGAAAGGACGAGCTGCTGCACCGCCGGCATTTTCCACCAGCATCGGTGTCTCCACCTCCAAGAAATCTCTTCCGGCAAGGAAGTTACGGATTTCCCGAAGAATCTGAGAACGCTTCATGAAAACGGTACGACTGTCCTCATTCATAATCAGATCCACATAGCGCTGACGATAACGGGTGTCTGTATCGGTTAAACCGTGGAACTTCTCAGGAAGTGGGTACAGGGACTTGGAAAGCAGGGTAATCTTCTCTCCGTGAACGGAAATCTCTCCCATCTGGGTTTCGAAAACATAACCTCTAACTTCCACGATGTCGCCAAGGTCCAGCTTCTTAAACTTCTTATATTCTTCTTCCCCAAGACTTTCCCGGCTTACATAAACCTGGATTCTGCCGTCTCTATCCTGCAAATGCATAAAGCTGGCCTTACCCATAACACGCTTGGATAAAATACGTCCTGCAATCACAACCTGCTGATTCTCTAAGCTCTTGAAATTCTCTTTGATCTCAGTAGAATGATGGGTCTGTTCAGCTTTGGTAATTTCAAACGGATCTTCCTTAGCTGCCTGATACTCTGCCAACTTATCATATCTGGCCTTCAAAATGTGGTTCATGTCCACCGGTGCATTTCCCTTTTGCTTTTCCTGCTCTCCCATCCTTCTATCCTTTCTTTACACTGTTCTGTTGCTACTTATTATACTTTCACTAAATTATCCCTTTATAGAAGCATACCTTCTTTGAGACAATTATTTTGAATTGTTCTACTCAAAACGGCTCTTTACTGAACTATTCTTCGTTGGATTTTTCTACAGAAAGTACTTTATATTCCAAAACTCCAGCCTGGGTCTCTACGGTAACCTCATCTCCAACCCTGTGACGCAATAAAGCCATACCTACCGGAGATTCGTTGGAAATCTTTCCCTGTAAAGAGTTTGCCTCTGTGGAACCTACAATCATGTATTCCACTTCTTCGTCAAATTCCTTGTCGAACAGCTTTACCTTACATCCGATATTAATGGTGCCTTCTTCCGCATCATCTACTACTTCCGCATTTTTCAACAAGGACTCGATGGCAACGATTCTTTCTTCAATTTCTCTCTGCTCATCCTTTGCTGCATCATACTCAGCATTCTCAGACAAATCTCCCTGTTCCCGGGCTTCCTTAATCTTTTCTGCAATCTCTTGTCTCTTATTCACCTTTAAATTATGAAGTTCACTCTCCAACTTATTTAATCCTGCCCTGGTAAGGAGGTTTTTCTTTTCTTCAGCCACCTGCTATCCTGCCCTTTCTCTAAAACTGCAATGACGGCTCCTGGAAGACCCAGAAGCCGTTTCATCCAATGATTCGATGTAGTATTCTAGCAACGGAAGCTTGATAAGTCAATGATTTTCCTTGTTTCTTGCGGGATTTTCCAGCTTTTTTTATTCCTTATTTCATCCTTTTTTCTTCTATTGCCATTTTAAAAAAATCTTTTTTTATTTTTGAAAAATACTAAGCTTTCTCCACTGAAAAGGAAGCGCAAAAACTACAGTTTCCGCCCTTCCTTTTATCATGTAAAACATAAATAATGCAAAAGATTTAGAATATGCATTTCCTATATCTTATTTTCTATTTTTTGTTTTCTGTTTTCTTTCTTATACCCGATTCTTATGCTTCACAGAAAGAATGATTATAATAAGCTCTTAAATAGCTCCTGAATATCCTCCAGCTTAGGATCTCTTGGGTTTCCGGGTCTGCAAGCATCATCCATGGCAGACTGAGACAGAAAATCCACATCCTCAGGCTTCACAATATTCTTCAAATCCTTAGGAATACCTACATCCTCAGCCAGCTTCTTTACCGCATCAATCGCTGCCTTTTGGTACTCTTCCTTACTCATCTTCTCTGTATCGGCAACGCCCATGGCCTTTGCCACGTCTCTTAACTTCTCTCCTACCGCATCCTTATTGTATTCCATAACGGTGGGAAGGATGATGGCGTTTGCCACACCGTGAGGAGTATCATACAGTGCACCTAAACCGTGCGCCATGGAATGAACTATACCCAATCCGCAGTTAGAGAATCCCATTCCGGTGAGGTACTGCCCTAAAGCCATTCCCTCTCTACCCTCCGGAGTATTTTCCACTGCCCCCCTAAGGGACTGTGCAATCAGCTCAATAGCCTTTAAGTTAAACATATCGGTAATGGTATTGGCTCCCTTGGTAGTATAGCCTTCAATAGCGTGGGTCAGCGCATCCATTCCGGTGGATGCGGTAAGTCCCTTTGGCATACTGGACATCATATCCGGATCCACAAAAGCCACTACAGGAATATCGTGGGGATCTACGCAGACAAACTTTCTCTTCTTTTCCACGTCAGTAATAACATAGTTAATGGTTACCTCTGCTGCAGTTCCTGCTGTTGTGGGAATAGCAAAAATAGGTACTGAAGGCTTGGTTGTTGCAGACAATCCTTCTAAGCTTCTTACATCCTCAAAGGCAGGGTTGGCAATGATAATGCCGATAGCCTTGGAGGTATCCATGGAAGAACCTCCTCCGATAGCAATGATATAGTCTGCACCGGAATTTTTAAATGCAGCTACGCCGCCCTGTACATTTTCAATGGTAGGATTTGCCTTGATCTCGGAATAAATCTCATAGGGAAGCGCTTCCTTATCCAGTAAATCTGTCACTTTTTTGGTCACATTAAACTTAATCAAGTCCGGATCAGAGCAAATGAAG
>CALIEL010000077.1 GCA_938022235.1 Oribacterium parvum | reverse complement strand
TGTCAGATCATAGAACACCCTGTTCACTCCCTTGACCTCATTCACGATTCGGTTCATCACTCTCTGGAGTACGCTAAAGGGAATATCCGCGCATTCTGCGGTCATAAAGTCATCGGTAATTACCGCGCGGAGAGCCACCGCGTAGTCATAGGTACGAAAGTCTCCCATAACCCCCACGGAGCGCATATTGGTGAGGGCGGCAAAATACTGGCTGTAGGAACGGGATAGTCCTGCCTTCTCGATTTCTTCACGGTAAATGAAGTCCGCATCCTGTACCATGCGAACCTTCTCAGGAGTTACTTCTCCGATAATTCTTACCCCAAGTCCCGGTCCCGGGAAGGGCTGACGATAAACCAAATGCTCCGGAAGTCCAAGCTCCAGTCCTACCTTACGCACCTCGTCCTTAAAAAGCAGGCGCAGTGGATCTACGATTTCCTTAAAGGAAATGTTCTTGGGAAGTCCGCCTACATTGTGGTGGGACTTGATCACTGCGCCCTTTCCAAGGCCGGATTCCACCACGTCTGCGTAAATGGTTCCCTGAGCAAGGAAGTCCACTGCTCCGATTTTATTTGCCTCACGCTCAAAGATACGGATAAACTGCTCTCCAATTATCTTTCTCTTCTTCTCCGGTTCTTCCACCCCGGCTAATTTCTCAAAATACTCTTCACCGGCATTTACCCGGACAAAGTTTAACTCGAAATCTCCCTTTTCGCCGAAGATTTCTTCCACCTGATCGCCTTCATTTTTCCGAAGTAGGCCGTGGTCCACGAACACGCAGTACAGCTGCTTTCCAATGGCTCTGGAAAGAAGCCCTGCTGCAACAGAGCTGTCCACACCACCGGAAAGGGCTAAAAGCACCTTGCCGGAACCGATTTTATTTTTCAAAAGGGAAACCTGCTCCTCCACGAAAGAAGCCATTTTCCAGTCTCCGGTACATTTGCAGACGTCATAGAGAAAATGATGAATCATCTTCTGCCCTTCCACGCTATGCTGTACCTCCGGGTGGAACTGCACCGCATAAATCTGTCTCTTCCCATCTTCCATTCCCGCAACAGGACAATGCTCGGTATGGGCAGTAATCTTAAAACCCTCCGGCACCTTGGCAATATAGTCGGTGTGGGACATGAAAACGGTGGTCTCCTCCGAAACATCGGAGAAAAGCACGGAGGACTTCTCCACATGGGTTTCCGTCTTTCCATATTCGCTGACAGGGGCGGTAGCCACCTCTCCTCCAAGCTCATAGGCAATGAGCTGCGCTCCATAGCAGAAGCCGAAAATGGGGATACCCAACTCGAAAATTTCCTTTCCGATATGCTGGCTTTCCTCTTTGTAAACAGACTGCGGGCCTCCCGTAAAGATAATTCCCTTGGGCTGCAACGCTTTAATCTTCTCTATGCCGATATCCGAACCGTAAACTTCCGCATAAACGCCCTCATCTCTTACTCTTCGGGCAATCAACTGGTTATACTGTCCGCCAAAATCCAAAACCAGAATTCGTTCGTGCTCCATGCTCCACTCCTCTTTTTCTCTTTTCACCCAATTTCCAGTAAAACTCTTCCCCATTATATAAGAAAAGAAATCCGGATAGCAAGCTTAGCCGGTATTTTTATCCGGAAAGAAAACTGCTTTTGCAAGGGCAATTCCCTGCTCCGTCTTCATCACATTTTGGATGAAACGCTCCACCTTCTCCTCCGGGTACTTCTCTTCTATCCCATTTGCAATAAAATCCGCCTCCACCAGAATCTGATAGACCTTACTGTCGATATTTTGAAAATGATGATGATGTTCCACAAGATAGCGTACAATGCGAATCTCTTCTTTCGAAAAGGAAAAACGTTTGAGAAAAGACTCCACCATCGGTCCTCCCTCCGCTTCCTGTACCGGCCCGTTACAATGCCCATACTTTTCTCTGCAAAACGGGCACGCAATATCATGGGTAAGCGCGGATACCTCTAAGAGATATTGATTTTCTTCGTCCAGCTCTTCCAGCTCACCAATCGTCTTTGCATACGACCACACACGAAGAAAATGATCTATATCATGCAGATTTCCTTTGGAAAAGACAATCATTTCCCTGCTTAACGCACTTATTTTCATTCTGCCTTCTTTCATATTTCCCTCTTTCTCTTTTTGATCCTTGTATCTTTATATTTCCTGTATCTATCTGTTTTCTTGTATTTTTTATATCTTCGCATTTTCTTGCATCTTTTTGGTTCCTTGTATCTTTTTATCTGTGCATCCTTCTGTCTCTTACATCTTTCTGTCGCTTCCATTTATTCTGTTTACTTTGTCTATACTTTCCGGTAGAATGCAAGCTGTATTTCTTATGGGCTTGTACCGGTTTCGACGGGGATGATGCAGCTTTAGAAGCTATCCGAAAGAAGTCGCGTTAAACTTCAAACCTAAAATTAAACGCTAACGATAATAGTTACGCATTAGCAGCCTAAGCGCTGCTGGCCAGCCTTCTCTCACTCACAGGAGAAGA
>CALIEL010000076.1 GCA_938022235.1 Oribacterium parvum | reverse complement strand
TCTTATGATGGCGCTGTTACTCCCGAGAAAGCCGCAAATTCCTCTGTTTAAAAGCATCAAAGGATAAGGAAGCCAGAGCAAACACATATCCATCGCGGAATATGTTTGATAGACAAAAAACACGAAACCGAACTTCTTCTTATCCGGAATTTTAATTCGATATTGTAATGCACTGCCGATGGACCTTCCTATAAACTCCACCACGGAAAATGCGGCATACATTGCCGCCGTGAAGCCCGGAAAAGTACGGAAAAAAGCGATGAGAAGGGGAGAAAATCCGGTGTCAACGCCATTGCTCACCGCCATATATTCATAAAGCCCCAAAAGGCCGCGTTCTTTCTTTAAATACTGTACCGCCTCCCGTATGTCCGAGGCCCATGCCTGAAGAGAATAGGTCTCAGAATCATGACGTTCTGTTTCATCCAGACGAATAAAACTCTCCGTGATAGCGGCAAGAAGCGATAGTCCGCCCTGCGCAATCAGAATCCATGCCACACCGAACGTGTCCAAAAGCACCGCAGCAAACGGGGTCATAATCACCGTTAAAACCGGATAAAGCATGGAAGATACCGCGTAACCCTTTTGCTCCGCGCCTTTCGGGATAAGCTCCGGATAAATACTGGTGAAGGCCAACTCGTCTACCGATCCAAGACAGGCCAGAAGCAAAGACAGCGCGAGATACCCAATGTAGGAAAAGTCAAAAAACAATAGCCATAGTCCCATGCCAAAAATCAAAAAGGAATTTGCAACATCTCCCATGACCAGAAAAGTCTTTCTCGGAAGTCGATCCATAATAGGCGCAATGACGATAGGGATAAACAGGAAGGGAAGAAGCTGTATTGCGAGAATCAGAGCGGATGCCAAAGTGCTCCCGGTTTCATCGAAAACCAGGAATGCCAGCGCAAAACCTCCTGCAATTCCCCCGATAGTCCCCATCGTAGACGCAAGAATCACCAAGCTGAAATTTCGATTCCAGAGTTTTGTCGTTTCCATAGCAAGCACCTCAGTAAATAGATTAGTCATTACGTAAGAAAATGAAAAATCCGTATATTATAGAAAACAATCCCAAATTAAAGTTCTCTAAGAACTATACAACGACTTTATAATGATCCTTTAATTCATTCAGTATACTATGCTTAATGAACCCTTCGTTTTGTAATCTTCCAACCACAATCCCGGGTGCAATTCCTTGCTTCTTAGCAAACACATGTACATTTGATGCAGAAAAGCTATTATTAACAACAAATTCATCAAAATCCTTAGCAGGAATTAATGTGTCTCTGGCCCAAGAATTGGCAGCTTTTTCATCATCCTCTGAAGTTCCATTCATTTGACCTATATGCCCTAATACAATATGAGCTAATTCATGAAATAGACTGAACCAAAACTTATCTGCATCTTTTCCTCTCGCAGTTAATCCTACAACAATCTTCTTTCCGTCCATAAAGGAAGCTCCTTGTAAAAATGAGCCTTGCAAATGCGGCAAAAAAACAAGTGCAATCCCGCACTCTGCAAGCATACTTTTAAGCTTCGGACAGAACTCTTTCGCTTTCATAACTGTCATCAATCTGATTTTAGAAATAATATTCACTAAGCCTTTAATATTAATGGGAGCCGTTTCAACCTCTCTGGCCTTTATCCTTGCTTCTTGTGCCCAAGCCAGTAACGCTAGATCACTCTTTTCTGTCACAGCCAACCTTCTACATGCAATTTTTGTTATCTGAATATTCTCCAGTAGCGAAAGTTCTACAACCTCAAAATATTTTCTAAGATTTACCACTTTTTCCTTTAATACTCTCGTTTCAGGAACCCATCCATATTTAGCCATCTCATTATAAGGCAATTTTTTAGCTATCTCTTCATCCTTATCCACAGCATTTTCAGCTTCGGCTTTAATTAATTTTTCCCTGTATATCGCTTCTAAATTATTCCAAAACTTTGCAGGTACTCCGAGCACCAGCTCCAATCTAACAGCAACCTCCGGAGTTAACTGTACCTCTCCATTTATAAGCTTACTGATATGCTTTTCAGACATATCCATTCTTGCAGCAAATTCTTTCTGACTCATTCCTCTGTCATTGAGTTGCTCCTTTATTGTCGCTCCAGGTGGTGTTGCAATAATGCTACGACTTCTCACCATAGTACTACCCCCTATCCCATTTCACTTTTCTAATGGTAATCCACTATTTCCATAATATGGGCTACCTGTATCTTATTACCGTGTTTTTCAAATACCATTCTATACGGATGAACCAAATCAACTGCATATTGCCCTTTGCGGTTATTGGTCAATGGATGGCATCTACCGATATGGAATTTAATCATCTCTTCCACAGTGTCTGCAGCTTCTATTTCCGCTATACGCATCTGTATTTTTTCAGACATTTCATTTCCATAAGTTCGATCTGAAACTTTAGCATCCGTACAAACTTTCTTTATTTTATTCGTTTTGTACGTAACTTCCAAGGCATCACCTCTTCCTTG
>CALIEL010000075.1 GCA_938022235.1 Oribacterium parvum | reverse complement strand
GCCCGTCGGTACTTGCGAAAAACAAGAGAATCGCAGTTTTTCGCTTAGTATCCGCAAGGACAGACTTTTCATCAGAAAAGTCGTCCTGTAACAGACCAACTTCCGAAGGAATTTGCTTTGCGAAGCAAAGTGAGCAGTGGTTAACAAAACCACTGCTCAGTCAGGCGAAGCTAGCGAGAGCGTGCCCCAAATTTAGACCTATATTGCTTAGAAAACTATTTTGATTTTTTACAGCCTAATAACTATTGCCATTTACTTATTTGCCAATTCCTTTGCCAGCTCTTCATATCCCGGCTTTCCTAAGAGGGCAAACATATTTCTCTTGTAGCTCTCTACTCCCGGCTGGTTAAAGGGGTTTACCCCGTTCAGATAAGCGGAAACACCGCAGGCAAACTCAAAGAAGTAGAATACCTCTCCCAGAGTTCCGGCACTCTGCTCATCAATCTTTACGATAAAGTTCGGTACATCTCCATCGCTGTGAGCCAGAATGGTTCCCTTCATGGCAGCCTTATTCACAAAATCCACAGTTTTTCCTGCCAGATAGTTCATGCCGTCTGTGTCAATGGCTTCCTTCTCCAGCACAATCTCTTCCTTGGACTTCTCGATTTCCAAAACAGTTTCAAAGTGCAGGGGACTTCCCTCCTGAATAAACTGTCCTAAAGAGTGTAAGTCTGTCGTAAAGTCTACAGAAGAGGGGAACAAGCCTCTATGATCCTTACCCTCGGATTCTCCCATCAGCTGCTTCCACCACTCGGAGATGAAGTGGCAGGATGGCTCATAGTTTACCAAAATCTCAATCTTCTTATTCTTCCGAAGCATGATGTTTCTGGCTGCCGCATACTGTAAAGCAGGGTTCTCCTTGTAGTCAGCGGAAAGCAGTCTTTCCCGCATAGCATTGGCACCATCCATAAGTTCCTGAATATTTACCCCTGTTACGGCAATGGGAAGTAGGCCTACTGCCGTAAGCACGGAGAAACGTCCGCCGATATCATCGGGTACCACGAACTCCTCATAATGCATTTCATCGGCAAGGTTCTTTAAAGCACCCTTTGCACGGTCTGTAGTGGCGTAGATACGCTTTGCAGCCTCATCCTTTCCATACTTCTCTTCCAGCAATCCCTTAAATACTCTAAAAGCAATGGCAGGCTCTGTAGTGGTTCCGGACTTGGAAATGATATTGATAGAGAAATCCTTTCCCTTCAATACATCCTGTAAATGCAGAATATACTTGGAAGAAATATTATTTCCCACATAATAAATTTCCGGAGTCTTTCTGTCCTCTTTCTTTAATTCATTGTAAAAGCTATGGTTTAAAAACTCATTGGCTGCACGAGCCCCTAAGTAGGAACCTCCGATACCAATTACCAAGAGAACATCGGAATCTTCCTGGATCTTCTTTGCCGCCTTCTGAATCCGCTGAAACTCTCCCTTATCATAATCCGCCGGCAGGGAAATCCAACCTAAGAAATCATTTCCCGCACCTTTTCCGGACAAAAGAGTATCTCTTGCCGCAAGGGTCTGGCTCTTAAAGTTCTCCATCTCCTCTTCACTGACGAATTTTCTTGCCTTGGATAAATCAAATTGTAGCATATAGCCTCCTTCTCCTTTTCCCTCTATTCCTTCAGAGGGTAGTTCTTCCGAGATGATTTACGAATATATCGTGAAACCGTCTCTTCTTAGCCCCTACAGTGTATCCTGAAAAAATACACCGTTAACTCTAACTTTATTTCTTATTTTGTAAGAAAAACTTACTTTAAGAATTCTAAGACAAAGTCTACACTTTGTGCAATAGCTTTTCTCTCAAATTCTGTATAAGTCATAGGTGCTTTAGTGTTGGCTTCATCGGAAATAAAGCGCAAAATCAAGAAAGGAACCCCATTTTTTCTTGCAATCTGGGCAATAGCCGCCCCTTCCATCTCACAACAGGATGCTTGGAACTCCTTCCGTAAAAATTCCTTTTTCTCCTGAGAGGAAACAAAGCAGTCTCCGGTAGCTACTCTACCCAGAAAAGTATGGAAGCCCTGCATGGTCTTCCCCACTGCTAATGCCTTCTCAATCATTTTTTCCTCTGCCGGAAAGGCCAAATCCTCTTCTCTGGGAATCTGTCCCCTGGGATATCCGAATTCCGTAGCGTCCATATCATATTGCACTGCATCCTTGGAAACCAAAAGATCCAAAACATGGATTTCCTCCGCAATGGCTCCTGCCACGCCGGTATTTAGGATTTGACTTGGAGAAAAAGTATCGATTAAAGCCTGGGTACAAGCTGCTGCATTAACCTTTCCGATTCCGGCTTTACATAGTACTACTTCCTTTCCGGAAAGCTTTCCCTTTACAAAGAAGTATGGACCCTTTTGGATTTCTTCCCTGTCCTCACAGAGCTCCTTAAGCTTTGCCACTTCCTCTTCCATGGCTCCGATAATCCCTATCATCTTCCCCCTCCTTTTTACAGCTTATGATATACCCTTTTATGGCTTTTAATATAATTTGAATGATTTGAAAAATTGAACTGCATCGATTTTTCCCAAAAGAAAGAATTACAAAAAAGAATCAATGAGCTGTAAAACATTTTCTCTTCCGTTCTTTTCCTTACTGTTTCTCATGGCTTCTTGGAATTTTGCCTTATTATCCTTCAGTTCCTTTAGTAATGCATAAAGCTTGGAAAAATTCGCCTCCGCCTCTTCCTGAGAAAGCACCAAAGAATAGCCCTGCTTTTGGAAGGACTCTGCATTTAAAATCTGGTCTCCTCTGGATGCTCCCTTAGGTAAGGGAATTAAAAGGTTGGGCTTTTCCAAAGCCAATAGCTCACAAATTACATTGGCTCCTGCTCTGGATATAACACAGTCTGCCGCCTGATAATAATCCGCAAGTTCCTCATGGACATATTCATATTGCTGATAGCCGGTCCTATTCTTTAGGCTTTCATCGGCATTTCCCTTACCGCAAACATGAAGAATATCCCAGTCTTCCAAGAGCTGGTCCAGATTCTTTCGAATCACTTGATTCACCGCCTGAGAGCCCATGCTGCCGCCGATAATCAGCAAAACCTCTTTCTCACCGGAAAATCCGGCTCTTTCCAAGCCTTTCTCTCTACTTCCCTGTAGAAGCTCCTCTCGAATGGGGGCACCGGTAAAGACCGCCTTTTTCTTCGGTAAATAATTTAGGGTTTCCGGGAAATTACAACAGATTTTTTTGGCAAAGGGAATGGTCAGCTTATTGGCAAGCCCCGGTGTCATATCCGACTCATGGCAAATCACAGGAATCCCAAGGCTTGCCGCAGCATAGACCACCGGTACCGCAACAAAACCGCCCTTGGAAAAAACCAGATTGATTTTTTCCTTTTTTAAAAACTTTCTGGCCTGAAAAAATCCTGCAATAACCTTAAAGGGGTCTGTAAAGTTCTGTAAAGAAAAGTATCTCCGAAACTTTCCGGTAGCAATCCCGTAATAGGGAAGTCCTGCCTTTTCCGCCAATTCTTTTTCTATTCCCTTTTCCGAACCCATATAAAAGAGCTGATGCTTTCTTTCCAGTAAACCGGGAATCAGGGCTAGATTTGCGGTAACATGTCCTGCGGTTCCTCCCCCTGTCAATACAATCTTAGCCATGGATCTCCTTTACAATGCTTTCCTTCACCTTCTCCAGCTCTCCATCCTCATAAGAAAGAGGAGTCCATAAAACCATACTGTCCTTTGCATCAAAGCGGGGAATGATGTGCACATGAAAATGCTCCACTGTCTGGCCTGCCGCTTCTCCGTTGTTTTGTACCACATTAAAGCCCTTGGCACCGGTAGCCTTTACCATAGCCTGTCCGATTTTTTTCGCTAATGGGAAAACCTTGGCCAGAACTGCATCATCCATCTCCAAAAGATTCTTTCCGTGTTGCTTTGGCAGAATCAGACAGTGTCCCTTTGCCGCCGGAGAAATGTCCAAAATCACACGAAAATCCTCATCTTCATACACCGTTCCGGAAGGAATCTCTCCATTGGCAATCTTACAAAAAATACAATCTGCGCTCATTTCCTGTCCTCTCTTTCTCTGCTAATCTCCTGCTGAAATAATCGTTTTCTCTATTATATCGGTTCGGAAAAGGATTTTCCACCGTAGTTTCAGCCGGCTCAAAAGTGTTCGAAAAACTATCCCTCTTAAATAGTACTGCCTGCTTCATCGGCTCAAATACCGCTTTAGCCAAACATCGCATTAGTCAAATATCGCTTTAGCCTAAAACCACATTAGCCAAATTTCGCTAATTCAAGTATCTCTTTAGATATTTTCCGGTATAGGATAGCGGATTTTCCGCTACCTCTTCCGGGGTGCCGGTACAAAGCACCGTTCCGCCGCCACTTCCCCCTTCCGGGCCCATATCAATCAGGTAGTCGGCACACTTGATTACATCCAGATTATGCTCAATCACAAGAACCGTATTGCCCCCATCTGCCAGTCTTTGCAGCATTTCCACCAGCTTCCGCACATCCTCAAAATGTAGGCCTGTAGTAGGCTCATCCAAAATATAGAGGGTTCTTCCGGTTCCTCTGCGGCTTAGCTCTGTAGCCAGCTTGATTCGCTGGGCCTCTCCTCCGGAAAGCTCCGTACTGGGCTGTCCCAGACGAATGTAGGATAGCCCCACATCCATAAGAGTCTGCATTTTCCGTTGAATACTGGGGATATGGGCAAAGAAGTCATAGGCTTCCTCCACCGTCATATTCAAGACATCATAGATATTCTTTCCCTTGTAGCGAACCTCCAAGGTTTCCCGGTTGTAGCGCTTTCCATTACAAACCTCGCAGGGCACATAGACATCCGGCAGGAAGTGCATCTCTATCTTTACGATGCCGTCT
>CALIEL010000074.1 GCA_938022235.1 Oribacterium parvum | reverse complement strand
GTCTTGTTTTTTGCGACAGCTTGTGTATCTTAACACCCGATAATGGGACTGTCAAGCCATTTTTTGCCTTTTTTTTAGAATTTTTTTCCATTTTCAGGAAACAACTATATCTTGGTTTAAAGGCTTCTATATCTTGTTTTTCTTCCTCTTAATTCATAAAAAAGATTCTTGTAAACAGATTGCTTTCCTTCAGAATGTAGGGAATACTGCCCGGTCGGGAAAAGCCTTCCAAAATCGTATCCTTTAGGGGGAAGTTGGGTAGAATACTGAGAAGAATCAAGGCGAACCAAAGCCAAAACACCCATTCCACCGCTGACAAAGCCGCTCCGGAGAGCCGGTTTACCAGGTTAAGTCCCGGCAGCTTAAAGAGATACTCCAGAATTTGAAAGCCAATTTTCAAAAGAATCCGAAGAATAAGATATAAGATTACAAAGAAAATCACGCTATAAACCAACTGAAAGATTTTCTCCGAAAGATTGGCCTTCCACTGTTCCAAACCGATAAACTGATAGAACAAATCAATATTTTCCATGGACTTGTCCGGTGTAGGATTACTGCCTAGCACATCGGAAAGCTGCGCTCCCTCCCTCTGAATCGGAAAGAAAAAGCCTGCAATGTTTTGCACCAGCTTCTGCAATTCCTGATTCTTGGCCAGCTCCTGCTGTGCTATGGGCATAAGCAGCTTTGCCATAGCAATGGAGAGAAGCAGGGAGGTCATCGCAAATATTTTTTTCAATAATCCCTTCTTATAGCCATGCCATACCATGGCACTAAGGGAAAGGAGTAGGACTAAGCCTACTCCCATTTCACTCATTCCCATATTTTACCCCATAAAATGTTCTTCTCGTAAAATCAACTTATCGTCCTTATTGTACTTTGGACGAAGGAAAGAACTTAACTTCTTGCCAAGGCTGGGTTTCTCCGCCTGGTCTGCAGCTTCCTCCACCAAGTCCTCCGCACTCTTCTTATTCAGAAGAATTCCGTCCTCTTCCATAAGCTGAATTCTCTCATAGAGAGCGGTGATTCCCTTTTCCGTGATGGCACAGTCAATGCTGTCGGCATAAGAAATCGCATATTCTGCAAATTCGTCTATGCTCATTCCCGCATTTTTCTTTTCTCTTTGACCAAGAGGGGAATGCTTCTCCAGCGCATCGGAAATAGCGGATAAGTCTTCTTCCTCTTCCCTAATTGGAGCTTCTCTTCTCTCTTCTCTTACAGAAGGAGCATCCTCAACAGCTTCCTCTTCTATCTCCTCGTCGTAGTCTTCATTTTCATCATCATAATACTCTTCCTCAGGCTCTGCGTCTTCAAAGTCCCGGACAGGAGCTTCTTCACGGACCTCCGATGGAGCTTCCTGCTTTTCCTTAGCCTCTTCTTCCTTTCGGGCTTCTTCCTCCAAAACCTCGGTATAGGGACGTGCAGGTCTATCGAAAATGGAAGGCTTATGGGGAACATACTCTTCTTCGACTGTTTCTTCCGCCTCTTCCTTCTCCGGCTCCTCTACGGAAGCCTCAAGATCCACATCCTCCAGATCGCTATCCTCTTCTTCCTCCGGCTCTTCCTTGTTGGAAACGATGTCGAAGTAGTCGATAAATCTGGGTCTATCCTCAGCCATACGATCAAAATGATCGTACACATCCACCAATATAATAGAAGAAGCGTCCTTTGGATTTTGAATGTATCTTTCGATTTCATCCACAACGGAGTACTTCAGTTTTCCGGCTTCTTCAATAATTAAATCTCTTTCCTTCAGCTTCTCCGCAAATGGAGCGAAGCCCTTTTCATTAAGCTTGTCCGCATTGGTTTTCGCTACCTTAAACGCAAGATTGTATTCCTGATGGAAATACTTGATTTCCTCTACCGCAATCTTGAAACCTTCTTCCAGAGTATCCGCTTCAATAATCATGTGGTAGGTGGGGATAGACTCTTCCTTATCCGTTGCTGCCGGAGTTTCCTCCTGTGCCGCATCCTTTCCTTCGGCCTTCTCCTCGGAGCTGTCCTCGGAATATTTTTTGGATGCTTCTTTGGAATCTTCCGGGGACATATAATCGGAAGTTTGATCGGAAGCTCCTACAGTCTCCTCCTTGGAAAATGCTTCTGTTTCCGATTCCTTTTCCTGCTCCGTTTTTTCTTCCGACCGACTTAACGCATTGCTCTCCGCCTGCTTTTCTTTTTCCCTTTGGATCTCTTCTCTACTTACTTCCTTTGGCGCCAATGCTTCTGAAGCTTCTTCCGGAACTTCTCTAACAGAGGGCTTGTCCTCATATACGCCCCGTCCGGAACTCTTCTTCTCTTCGAAAGCAGGTTCTTCCTCCGGAAGAGCAAAGCTTTCCTTTCGAAGTGCTCTTCTTGTATCTTCTTCAAAGGGACGATACTGAAGCTTTAAATCCTGGGCCTTATCCACATATTTTCCCATACCGAAAAGAAGAATCATCTTATCACAAAGGGCTATACAATCTTCTTCCCTTCCCGCCTCTCCATAGAGCTTTGCCAGCTCATAGAGCCACTTCTCATCCAACTCAGTTTCGGTAAATTGTTCCAAAGGTCCTACCAGCTGGGAGGCCATAGCTCCCTTTGCCTTCAAAATCTTATAGCGAAGCAGGTATTTTCTGGGATCCTCAGGACTGACATCCAGGAATTCCTTGTAAAATTCAATAGCCTCTTCGATAGAGCCGGAACGTAAGGACAGCTCTGAAAGCTTATAAAGAAAACGCTTACCTACCGGTGCTCTCTCAAAGGCCATCAGCAGAATATCCTTAGCCTCTTCGTACTCTCCGTTGTACTCATAAATATCCGCAATAGAAGAAAGAAGGTTTGCATTACGCACCCTATTCCAGTCAATGGTATCCGCAATCTGCATAGCAGTCTTGTAATCTCCCTGACTGCTTAACTTTTTAATCTGTTCTGCCTTGATACTAAACTCGTACTTGTCCATAATACCCCTTCCACTTCCTATAAACTGACTCTTCCGTCCAATGCTCTAAGAAGTGTTATTTCATCAATGTTTTCTATATCTCCCCCTACAGGAACCCCGGAAGCAATACGGCTTAAGGGCACTCCTAAAGGTTTAATCAGCTTTGTGATATAGCTTGCGGTGGTTTCTCCTTCCAGAGAAGAGTTGGTGGCAATAATCACCTCTTCCACCTCTCCCTGCAAACGAACCATCAGCTCCTTCAAACGGATGTCCTCCGGTCCGATACCAAGCAAAGGGGAAATCGCCCCGTGGAGAACATGATAAACCCCCTGATATTTGCCTACTCGTTCATAGGCGGACATATCCCTCGGGTTTTCCACCACCATAATCTGTTTATGGTTTCTTTCCGCACTACTGCATACCGGGCAAAGCTCCGCGTCCGTTAAGGTACAGCAGCATTTGCAGTAGCGTATACTGTCTCTGGCCTTTTTGATGCTGTCGGCCAAAGCGTAGGCCTGTTCTTTCTCTCCGTTAATCAGAAAGTAGGCTAATCTTTGTGCGGATTTCGGACCAATGCCGGGAAGCCTGGAAAGCTCCTGCACCAGACGGTCCATATCCTTGGAAAAATACTCCATTAAAATCCTAACCCCATTCCGCCGGTAAGCTTGCCCATTTCCTGATTGGATTCCTTCTCAATGTCGGAAAGAGCCTGGTTCATTGCCAGTACAATCATTTCTTCCAAAGTTTCCACATCTTCCGGATCTACGGCATCCTTATTCAGGCTGACACTTAAGACCTTTCTCTCTCCGTTTAGCACTACCTTAACGGCGCCGCCTCCGGCCTGAGCAATGTATTCCTTTTTCGCCAGCTCCTCCTGGGTTTCTTCCAGCTTCTTCTGCATCTTCTGATACTGCTTCATCAGATTATTCATATTCATGCCGGGCATTCCCCCGCCAAATCCACCATGCTTTGCCATAGCTCCTCCTTAATTTTAAATTAAGCATAACTTTTACTATTTTACCATGAATCCCAAGAATAAATCTATGAGAAATCTTATAATTCCCTTACAGTGTGAGATTTTTATCCTTTTATTTCCGCAAAACAGGCACTTATCTTATTCCTGATCGCTAATCTCTATCGTCATGGAAATTTTGTTTAAATCTTCATCGGAAACATACCTGGTACTGCGTTCTTCCGTTTCCACCTTTCCCAAAACAAAGTGAAATTCCTTTTGATATTTTGCGGAAATCACCTTTCCGATTTCCAGGAGTTCCATATCCGTAAGCACATTGGAAAGCATTCCCAGACTCGGAGCAATCACCATGGACTTCTTATCCTTAGACGGATAAACTCTGGATTTCGCCAAGGCCTGTTTCACCGTGGGGGAGTCGAAATAGTTTTTGATAATATCCCAGTCCTTCTTTAAAAGCATATAGTCCTCATACTGGGCTTTCGGAAGGACGACTTCCTTTTCCATGGCTTCCGGTACATCTCCATTTTCCTCCTTGGAAAATGCTGTCCTTTCTACAGGAAGAAAGCTTCCCTTTTCCATCTTTTCTTCCAGCTCCCGCAGTCTTTGTAAAAGAGCATCCGTCTTTCCTTCCATTTCCGGATGAGCCAGCTTTACCAAGGTACTTTCCAGTAAAACCCGCTTCTGTCTGGCAAAACGATACTGCTGTAAAAGCTCTGTCAGTAAGCGGATACCTCGTAATATTTCTTCCATGGAAAGGCTTTCCCCATCGGAAAGAAGCTGTTTTTTATTTTCTGCGGATAAATCCATCAAACCGTCAATCTTCTCTACGGTTTTTGCCAGCATAATATTACGATAATAGTTTAGTAAATCGGAAGTATATTGGCTAAGTTCCTTTCCCTGCTCTAAAACATCGGCCACCAAGGCCATGGCTTTTGCTATATCCTTCTCACGAAGGGAAGCAATCATTTGGGAAAATGCTGCGGTATCCACCGCTCCCAATATTTTCAAAGTATCTTCATAACTAATTTCTCGCTGAAAATCATAGCTGGCACACTGGTCCAAAAGGCTCACCGCATCACGCATGGAGCCATCTCCCATCCGGGCAATATAATGAATAGCCTCCTCTTCAATGGCAATATGCTCTTCTTCCACAATGTGTCTCAACCTGTCCGCAATAATGTCTGCAGGAATTCTACGAAAATCATAACGCTGACAGCGAGAAAGAATGGTAATGGGTAGGGCGTTTGGCTCCGTAGTTGCCAAGATGAAAATGGCGTATTCCGGCGGCTCCTCCAGCGTTTTCAAAAAGGCATTATGGGCCGACTCAGTAAGCATGTGTACCTCGTCGATGATATATACCTTATAGCGCATACCCACAGGAGGATACTCCACCTGTTCCCTAATCAAACGTATATCATCCACTTTATTGTTACTGGCCGCATCCATTTCATAAACATTAATGCTGGTATTGGACAAAATGGCCTTACAGTTTGCACACTCATTACAGGGATTTCCGTCCTTAGGGTTTAGGCAATTTACAGCCCTTGCCAAGATTTTCGCCATGGAGGTTTTGCCTGTACCTCTGGTACCACAAAAAAGGTAAGCATGACCAATACGATCATGACTTACCTGATTCTTAAAGGAACGAGTGATGGCATCCTGTCCCACCAAATCATCGAAATCCCGGGATCTCCATTTTCTGTATAAAGCGGTATATGACAATTCTTCTTATCCCTTCTATATCGTTAAAACAGATAAAATTGGCGCCTAAGTTCATCAAGTTCTTTTTAAATAAGCTCTATAAAAACTTCATCTTCAGCTACTCTTCATCTCCAAAAGAAATACCCAGCATCTTGGCTTCCTTCACAATTCCGGAATCCGGATCCACCGTTTTTAATTTACCGGCAATATCTGCCAAGGGAACGGTTGTGATTTCATTATTCTTTAAAGAAAGCATCACGCCGAATTTTTCCTTCTTAATCATTCTGGCAGCTTCCGCACCGATTCTTGTGGCAAAAACACGGTCATAGGGAACCGGTTGTCCACCTCTTTGGGTATGTCCGGGAACGGTTACCCTAACCTCTGCACCGGTTTTTTCCTCTATTTCCTTCGCCAGCTTATAGGCTACGGAAGGATGATTCTTCCTATCCTCCGCCAGCTTCTTCTTTAATTCCTTCTTTGTCAGCTTAGATTCATCCTTGGAAATAGCGCCCTCTGCTATGGCTACAATAGAAAAACGAGAACCGCTTGCATGACGCTCCGCAATCTTTTTACAAACCGCATTGATGTCGTAAGGAATTTCAGGAACCAGAATAATATCGGCGCCACCGGCAAGTCCGGCATAAAGAGTAAGCAGTCCTACCTTATGTCCCATAATTTCTACAATAAATACCCTACCATGGCTGGCAGCCGTAGTATGAATACAGTCAATGGCATTAGTAGCTACTTGAACGGCAGAATAAAAACCGAAGGTCATATCTGTACCGTATAAATCATTATCAATGGTTTTAGGGCAGCCGATAACATTCAATCCTTCTTCCGACAAAAGATTGGCTGTTTTTAAAGAGCCATTACCTCCTAAAACCACAAGACAATCCAGGCGAAGCTTTCTATATGTATGCTTCATCGCCTCAACCTTGTCCAATCCATTGGCATCCGGTTCCCGAATCTGTTTGAAGGGTGTTCTACTGGTTCCCAGAATGGTTCCGCCTTCTGTCAAAATTCCGGAGAAGTCGGAACGCTCCATCTTACGATATTCATCATAAATTAAACCTTTGTAACCATCCAGAAAACCATAGATTTCCACGTCTCCCAATAGGTTATATAGGGTTTTTCCCACACCGCGCATGGTTGCATTTAAAGCCTGACAGTCTCCTCCACTGGTTAATATTCCTACTCTCATCCTTACCCCCTTTAACTCACTACGGCAGAAATCTTGCTTTTCTACAATAGAACAAAGTATAAGGAAAAGCAATAAAAAAAAAGAGACTTTAAAAGTCTCTTTCGTTGCGGGAGATGGATTTGAACCAACGACCTTCGGGTTATGAGCCCGACGAGCTACCAGACTGCTCCATCCCGCGATAATCAAATGGGGCCTACAGGGCTCGAACCTGTGACCCTCTGCTTGTAAGGCAGATGCTCTCCCAGCTGAGCTAAGACCCCAGTTGTGTAGATTGCTCTACATAAGACATATTGTCTCAATGGATGGAGGTGGATTCGAACCACCGAAGTCAGTGACAACAGATTTACAGTCTGCCCCCTTTGGCCACTCGGGAATCCATCCATAATAAAAGCCCAAAGGCTAACGACCCGGAACGGATTCGAACCGTCGACCTCCGCCGTGACAGGGCGGCGCTCTAACCAACTGAGCCACCGGGCCATATCGTACCTGCTAATTAAACTAAATAACTAAGGAATGGTCTGAACCCCAAAGTACAATACGATGACATCCGCCAATCCTAAGTAAACAACATATCAAAGATTATTCCAGACTAGACTTTAGACAAAAACCAGACGCATTGGATAAGCCCTCGACCTATTAGTAAC
>CALIEL010000073.1 GCA_938022235.1 Oribacterium parvum | reverse complement strand
CCCTGCCTTTATCCATACGGCAGTATTTGGCGGCCTTTTTCATTATTTTCTCCTTCTCCTTCGGAGCCTTTGACCTTCCCTATCTATTAGGTGCCACCAGCCCCAAGGCCTTATCGGTTTTATCCTACCAGGAGCTACAGAGGGGCTTTTTACAGAGGCCGGTGGCTTTAGCCTATAACGGCATTATTCTTTTGTTTTCTCTGTTTCTAAGCTACTTTTATTTTAAATTCCTACCGAAAAAGAAGACCTAAGGGGGAGGCGCTATGAATTCTATAAAATCAAAAGGAAGGGCCGGCAGCGTTCTTTACCTTCTCTTTCGGAATCTTTTTTTCCTAAGCTTGGTTCTGCCCCTTTTCTTTTTACTATTGTTCAGCTTTACGGAACGTTATGCCTGGCCGGAGCTCTTTCCTACGAGCTTTTCTCTTCGAGGCTTTAAAAGCATTCTTTTTCAGAGGAAGGCTCTTTTTCAGGACACGCTTTTCAGTATGGCCTTCTCTCTTTTGGTTTCCCTATGTACCGTGCTGGTGGCTTTTTGCACGGCCAAATACCAAAATGAAGAGGGGCTTAAGGGAAAGGGCATCCTTGCCTTTTTGGTGAATTTTCCTATTATGATTCCCGCAACGGTTTTTGCCATGGGAGCCCAGATTCTATTTTTGAAAGTAAAGATTTTAAACCCATTTCTTACCGTGTTTCTGGCCCATGTTCTTTATGCCCTGCCCTATGCGGTGAGTTTCCTGCATGAAGGGATGAGTAGAAAAATGAAGCTTTATGAAGAGCAGGGGAGGGTAATGGGAGCTGTGGGAGGAAAACTTTTTTGGAAGATTAGCCTGCCCTTGCTCTATCCATACATTTTCCCGGCCTTTATGATGTCCTATATCCTGTCCATGAGCCAGTATATTTTGACCTTGATATTAGGCGGGGGAAAGGTGAAAAGCCTAAGCCTGATTATGGTTCCCTATATTCAAAGTGGAGAAAGAAATCTGGCCAGTGCCTACGGGCTGATTTTTCTATGTAGCAGTTTTCTTTTATTTTTCCTTTTGGACTTTTTAGAGAAGGGCATACAGAGGGAAAGAGGCTAAAAAAAGTGATGTTTGAATAGAGCGAAGTTGGAACAGTGTGGGCTTAGATTATCGTAAAGACAAGTATAAGTCTTGTAAGAATAAGAGGGCGTACAGAGCATTTTGTAAAAGGAGTTAAGGGTGGAAATTCGTTTATCTTGTGAAAACTTAGAGCTGGAGCTGGAGAAGAAAAGGATTTTAAAGGATATTTCCCTGGAGGTTCGTTCCGGAGAAATATTGGCGCTCCTTGGGGAAAGCGGCTGCGGAAAAAGCAGTCTTCTAAAGGCGATGCTTGGCCTATATCCCCTAAGCAAAGGAAAAATTTTCTTTCAGGGAAAGGAAATTCAGAATCTCCCCAGCCATAAGAGGGGAATTTCCGTGGTCTTTCAGGATCTAAGGCTTTTTCCTCATTTGAACGTAGGGGAAAATGTGGGTTTTTCCCTGGAATTGCAAAAAGTTCCCAAAGCAGAGCGTAGGAAAAAAGTGGAGGAGCTTTTAAAGCTTGTGCAGCTGGAGGGCTATTCAGACAGGCGGATTGACAGCCTTTCCGGAGGACAAATGCAAAGAGTAGCCATTGCCAGAGCCTTGGCCATGAATGAAAATATCTTATTTCTGGATGAGCCCTTTTCCGCCCTGGACCCCAATCTTCGGAGGGAGATGGGAGACTTTTTATTAGAGCTTCAAAAACAAGAGAATCTAACCGTGGTTTTGGTTACCCATGACCAGGAGGAGGCGCTAAGGCTTGCTCACCGTATTGCCCTGATGAAAGATGGAGAGATTCTCCAAGTGGATGAGGGAGAAAAGCTATATTACGCTCCTGTGAATGAATATGTGGCAAGGTTTATGGGGAAGGGAAACAGCATTTTGGGCAGAGTGGAAAATGGCGTATTTTCCTGTCCTTACTTTTCCTTTCCGGTAGAGAAAGAAGAGGGAAACTATACTTTCTTTTTTCGGGAGAGACAGCTTAGCTTTACAGGAGAAATAGCGGAAAAGCAGATAGTAGAAAAGCAGATAGCAGAAAAGCAGACTGCGGGAGAAAGCATTCATGAAGGGGAAAAAGTAAGCGGAATATCTGAAGCACTAAGCCCCTTTCATCTCATAGAAAAAGAATACTTAGGGGAGTTTTTCCGTGCCTTTTATAAGAACCCTGCCGGTCAAGTCCTGAGCTGCCTTATCGAAAGGGGAGAGGAGCTTCCGGAAAAGGGCTTCCCCACACTTTGCTTTTTAGAAGGGGAAGAAGAAATTTTGTTTTTACATAAGGAGGGAGAGTAAGATGCATAGGGAGGAAAGTAGGATAGATAAGGAGAGAAGGTAGGATGGAAAAAAGAAAGCTTCTTTTTGATTGTGACAACACCATGGGGATTCCGGACTGCGATATTGATGATGGCCTTTGCCTGCTCTATCTTTTAGGACGAAAGGACATAGAGCTTCTGGGGGTATCCTCTTCCTTTGGCAATAACAAAACCGCGGTGGTCTATGAAAATACAAAGAAGATGCTAAAGGAGAGAGGAAGAGAAGAACTTCCCCTTTGGTACGGGGCGGATGGGCCAAGGCAATGGGAGAACGAAGCCTCCCGAAAAATATTGGAAACTGTTAAGCGTTATCCGGGAGAGGTGGACATCCTGGTGACCGGCTCCACCACCAATATCGCCGGGGCCTATATGCTGGACCCGGAGTTTTTTTCCTATGTGACGGGCATTTACTTTATGGGAGGAATTACAGAACCCCTGATTTTTGCCAATAAAGAAATGAAGGAGTTAAACTTTTCCATTGATTATAAGGCTACGGAGCTTGTATTAAAAAACGGCAAGAATCTCCATACCCTCACCGGAAATGCCTGCCTGGCCTTCCTCCTTTCCTATGAGGAATGTCAGAGGAGACTGGAAAAATCTTCCCTGGGGCAGTATATTTTAGGGAAGGCAAAGGACTGGATGCATTATAATGATAGAGTCTACGGCATTCCCGGCTTTTACAACTGGGATATGACCAGCCTTTTGTATTATTTTTATCCGGAGCTTTTTGAAGACTCTCTCCATTGGATTCGCCTTTTTGAGACGGATTTACAGGAGGGCTATTTAATTGAGGGAAATGAAGGAGAGGGGAACCAGATTCATTTGCCCAAATTAAAGGATAGTAAAGCTTTTGTGGAAAAAATGTTTGAAGGCTTAGCGTAATAAGGAGGCTTTGATGTCCAAGCTGCAAATCATCCTCGGAGCCGGCGGTTCCGGAAAAACGGAATATTTGATTCGAAAGGCTTTGCAGGAGGCCGGGAAGGATTATCATAGGCAGATTTATTATCTTGTTCCGGAGCAGGATACCCTTGCCATGCAAAAAAGAATCGTTTCCCATGAGGAGAATCAGGGGAAGGGCATTTTGAATGTGGATGTTTTAAGCTTCCAAAGGCTCTATTACCGTGCCTTTGAGAATACCAATCAAAAGAGCCCCCTTTCCTTAGATGAGATGGGGAAAATGATGATTATTCGCCAGATTTTGGGAAAGAAGAAAAAGCAGCTAAGTTATTATCAAAGGGAGGCGGAAAGCCTTTCTTTTGTTGAGGAATGTAAGTCCCAGATTTCTGAATGTATGCAGTACAAGGTAAGCCCGGAGGATTTACGAAAATGCGCGGAAAAATCCAAAAGATCCATTACGAAGGCCAAGTTTTTGGATCTGGCCTATATTTATGAAGAGTTCCTGCTCTATCTTTCCAAAACCGGAAGAATCACGGAGGAAGGCTTTGCAGATCAGGGAATTTCCGCCCTATGGAAGGACAATACTTTAAAGGACAGCATCCTGATTTTTGACGGCTTTACCGGCTTTACCCCCATCCAGCTTCTTTGCATAGAGGTTTTGATGGAAAGGGCTGGAGAGCTGTATTTTTCCCTGGAGTTTTCCGGGAAAAATATCTCGGAGCTTGGAAATGGAAAAAAGCGGGAATCTCTTTTTTATCTTACAGAAGAAGCGATAAAGGAGCTTTATAGCAGAGGAGAGAAGCTGGGAGTGGAAATTCTGCCTCCTCTATCCCTAAATGAAATAGACAGTAGAACAGGGAAGAAAAGAGCGGAGGGCGCTTTACTTCCTCGATTTGAGCAAATTCCGGCCTTACAGACCCTTGTAGTGGGATTTTTGCAGGAGGGCAAAGCCTATCCTTCCCTCCCCCATGGCATTTCTGTAATCGAAGCCGCTAATATTTCCAAAGAGGTGGAGGAGGCCTGCAGCCATATCCGCTACTTGGTGGAGGAAAAGGGCTATCGTTATCAGGATATCGGTGTGGTGCTTCCGGATGTGGAGCTGTACCGGGATGCCTTTTTTCAGCAGGGAAGAAAATTCGCCATTCCCCTCTTTTTGGAGGAGGATATCAAGCTCTTCGACTCTCCCTTTAGTAAGGTTCTTCGCTCTGCCCTAGAGGTGATGGAGAAGGGCCTGCTTTACGACTCCTTCTTTCGTTATCTTCGGGCCTTTCCGTATCGGGGCATGGAGGAAGAGGACAGGATTGATGCCTTGGAAAATGAAGCAAGAGCCAAAGGCTTTAAGGGAAAATCCGCCTTTACAAGCCTTTTTCAAGAGGCAAGCCTTTTGGAAGCGGAAGCTCTTTTCAGCCTCTTAGAGGAAAATGAAGGAAGCCACAGCCTTAAGGAAAGAATTGAAAGCTTGGAAAGCTTTACGGAAAAGCTTATGGAGCGCTTTAAGCTGGAAGAGGAAGCGACCTTTCTAAAGGAGGAGGGCATGGACTCCCTCTCCCAAAGCTTGGAAAGAAGCCTTAGCCAGATTCAGCTTCTTCTTTCTAAAATGAAGGAGGGCTTGGGAGAAATCCCGGTAAACAAAAAGGAATTTTCCGCCTTTTTCGATATGGCTTTATCTTTGGAAAAATTGCGGCAGATTCCCGCCACAAACGATCAGGTACTGGTGGGCGACTTAACCCGCTCCCGTTTCCATAACCCAAAGGCCTTTTTGTTCCTGGGCTTAAATGCAGGGCTGATTCCCTTGCCCCCAAAGAAGAAGTCCCTCTTTACCGAGGAGGAAAAGAGTTTTTTACGGCAGGAGCATTGCACCCTGTCTCCCTTGGCATGGGAGGAAAGCTATATTCAGGAGTTTTACCTTTATCACGCTTTCCTAAGCCCCAGGGAAGAACTGTATCTGTCTTATCCCTTGAGAATTCCGAAAGGCAGGGGAGGCATTTCTCCTATTTTACAGGAAGTCCTACGGCTCTTTCCCAAGCTTAAGATTCGAAAGCTGGAACGGGAAATACAGGAAATGCAGAGCTTTTCCCAGGCAAAGGACAGTCTATCCAAGGAATTACCGAAACTTTGCAAAAAGGAAGCCCTGTTCCGTTCGGAAGAAGAAGTTTTTCCCTATTTTCAGCTAGAATCCTTTCAGCTTCTCCATAGTCTCTGGCAAAAGGAAGAGTACAAAAAGGATTTGGAAAAGCTTTTGAAAGCCATCTTTTGGGAGAACCGACATTTGCCCCTAAGCAAAGAACTGTCCAAGGGACTTTACGGAGAAAAAATCAAAGGCTCCGTAAGCCGATTGGACGGGCTAAACCGTTGCGCCTTTTCCCACTTTCTACGCTACGGCTTACATTTGCAGGAAAGAAAAGAGGCGGAGATTCAGGCCTTCGATTTGGGAAAGCTTTACCATAAGCTGGTGGAAAGCTTCTTTAAGAAGGTAAAGGAAGAAAAGGCCAAGGGCGAGGCACTTTCCGAGCATTTTCAGGAATACCTGAATCATGCCATAGCGGAAAGTGAGCAGGATCCAGAATTTGCCCCCTTCTTAGAGGGGGGGCGAAACCAGTATTTTCTTCATAAGTTTAAGGAAAATGCGAAAACCATCCTCTGGGCGCTGGAGCGCCAGCTTTCCGGCGGAGATTTTCAGGTGGAAGCTTTGGAGCGGGATTTTAACTATGATAGCGATACCCTGTCCTTTCGGGGAAGGGTGGACCGGGTGGACAGCTACCTGGATGAGGAAAAGAATTATTACCTGAAGGTTTTGGACTATAAAAGTGGAAATACGGATTTTTCCTTGGATCTTTTAAAGGCGGGACTACAGATTCAGCTGCCCCTCTACCTATCCATCTTGTTGGAGGAGGAGAAAAAGAGACATCCGGACTATAAGCTTCACCCTGCAGGACTGTTCTATTTCACCATGGATAACCCAAGCCTAAGCTTTAAGGGGCAGTCCGAGGAAGAGCTTTTTCAGGAAAAGTTAAAGGCTTCAAGACCGAAGGGCTTAATCAATGGAGATAAGGACATCATTTTCCGCATGGATAGGGAGCTAAAGGGAGACAGCCTTTTGCTTCCGGTAAAGGAGAAAAACGGCTCTATTGAGGAAAAGGGCTCTGTTGCCAAAGAAGAAAAGATTTTAGCCATGCTTTCCTATGTGCGGGAGAGGGTGGAAGAGGATTGTAAGAGAATCCTGGAGGGGGAGAAGGCCATTTCTCCTATCCGGGAGACCATGGATAAAACGGCCTGCACCTACTGCCCCTATCACAGCATCTGCGGCTTTGACCCGGACCTCCCCGGATTTTCCTATAGAAGTCTGGAAAAGGGTGAGGAAGAGGCGATTTGGGACGAGTGGATAGAGAAGTATCAAAATAAAGAGTCGTAAGATAGCATTGTGATTGGAAGTATCGGAAAAAGGGCAGTAGGATGGTATTGCCGGTGAAAGTATCGAAAAAGGGCAGTAGGATGGTATTGCCGGTGAAAGTATCGAAAGAAAGGGCAGTAGGATGGTATTACCGGTGAAAGTATCGAAAGAAAGGGCAGTAAAATGGCATTGTGGACGGAAGAGCAAAAGGCGGTAATCGCCCATAGAGAAGGAAATCTGCTGGTCTCTGCGGCGGCAGGTTCCGGAAAGACGGCAGTGCTGGTGGAACATGTGCTGTCCCTTATTTTAGAGGAAAATGCTTCCCTTTCCTCTTTGGTTTTGATGACCTTTACCGAGGCTGCGGCGGAGGAAATGAAGGAAAGAATCAAAAAACGCTTGGAAGAGCATTTGCAAAAGGGCTATGACAAGCGGATTCTTCGGGAAATCGCCCTGCTTCCTACCGCAAATATCAGCACCATTCACGCCTTTTGTAAGCGACTTATCGAGGAAAATTATGCAGGCCTCTCTATAGACGCCCATTTTCGGATTGGAGATACCGGGGAAATGTCCCTGCTCCAATCGGATATTTTAGAGGAGCTTCTGGAGGAGGAGTACGAAAAGAAGGAAGAAGCTTTCCTGACCTTTGTGGATCAGTTTTCCATGGGAAAGAAGGACAAGGGCATAGAGGAGCTGATTCTTAAGCTTTATAACCTGGCCAGTGCCATGCCCTTTCCCAAGGCTTATTTGCAGGGGCTTTTAGAGGAAGACGCCCATTCTCGTAGGGCAAAATGGGAAAAGGATCTCTAC
>CALIEL010000072.1 GCA_938022235.1 Oribacterium parvum | reverse complement strand
GTAAAAGACAAAACGGTCATCATGATTGCCCATAGACTTGGCACGATAAAAAATGCACAACAAATTCTCGTTCTTTCCGAGGGGCAAATTGTGGAAAGAGGCACGCATGAAAGCTTAATGAAGAAAGAGGGAGTTTATCGGAAAATGTTTTCGATTTTTGATGAGGTGAGAAGCTGGAAGATGCAGCAGGAAGGAGGATTGTATCATGCTTAAAAATATTACTTTAGGAAAACCGGAAACGCTTATAAAGCCTGTTTTGCTTAATACTTTATCCTCGATTTCTAATTTGATCCCTTTTATTTGCCTAGTCCGGATTGTGAAAAGTCTCTTTCTATCGAGTCAAAACGGAAAGACAGACATTGCCTCTTTGTGGAAATATTTCGCTTTGATGGTATTATTCTTTCTTCTTACTTTATTTTTTGAAAATCTGGCAACAAAGTATACTTATGAGTCCGGCTATCAAAAGACGGCAGAGGGACGAATCAGGCTTGCAAATCATCTAAGAAGCTTGCCGCTGGGATTTATCTCCGGGAAAAGTTCTACAGAAATTTTGGATACGTTAATGCATGATTTTAGCATAGTGGAAATCGCCACAACGCATCAGGCACCACAATTTTTCAGTTCTGTTTTTGTTGCTCTCTTATGTGTAATCTTCTTTTTCACTGTAGATATCAAAATGGGAGTTGCAGCATTCATCGGCTTTCCTCTTTCCATACTGTTTTTAAGCTTGATGCAATATTTTCAAAAAAAGATGCTTTTAAAAACCGAAGTGGCAAAGCGGAATGAGCAGGATGCTTTGGAGGAATATTTAACTACGGTAAAAACGGTAAAGGCGTATAACTTTACTCCGGATACGATAGAAAAGATTCATAAAGCTATTGAAAGGGCGGAGAAGAGTAATATAAAAAACGAAAAAGGGATTGGTTCTCTCATCACTATAGCCGGCATGGTATTACGGGTGGGACTTCCCTTGATGAGCTTGGTAGGGCTGAATCTCTTGTTAAAAGGAAGTCTTAGTCCGGAAAAATTTCTTTTATTTTTGTTTGTCGGAACAAGAATATTTGATCCTTTAGATCTTGCTCTCGTAAATTATGCTGCTTTGCAAATCGCTTCCGTTTCGGGGGAGAGAATCAGGAAGCTGTTGGCAGAGAAGCCGATGCCGGGAAAAGAGGTATTGAATGCGGGAAATACGGTAGAACTTAGCGATGTTTCCTTCTCTTATGAAGAAAGAAAGGTAATTCAGAATCTGTCTTTACAGATTAAAGAGAAGGAATTTCTCGCGCTGGTCGGAAGCTCGGGTTCCGGTAAAACTACTTTACTCAAACTTTTGGCAAGATTTTATGATGTGCAGGAAGGAAGAATTCAGATTGGAAATTGTGATATTGCAAAAGCGTCTCCTGATGAGGTTCTTCGGAAGTTTTCCATTGTTTTTCAAGATGCCCGGCTTTTTAGAGATACTATTTATAACAATATTCGGTTTGGAAATACATCGGCAAAGAAGGAGGATGTCATAGAAGCGTCCAAGATGGCAGGGGCGTATGACTTCATTATGCGAAAAGAAAATGGCTTCGAAACGATGGTGGGAGAGGGAGGTTCCACGTTATCCGGGGGAGAAAGGCAACGTATATCGATTGCAAGGGCAATATTAAAGAATGCGCCCATTATATTACTGGATGAAGCCACTGCGTCACTGGATCCGGAGAATGAAGAAGCGGTACAGAAGGCGATTTCCAACTTGATTCAAAATAAAACCGTTATCGTAGTGGCGCACAGGCTAAACAATGTTGTGGCTGCCGACAAGATTGTGGT
>CALIEL010000071.1 GCA_938022235.1 Oribacterium parvum | reverse complement strand
CTGTGCTAATGCCGCGCTAATCACAGGACGATTGATTTCATCCCAACGCCCAAGAACTTCCTCTAAAACAGCTCCCTTTTGCAGCTGAATGGCGCTGATAATGATTTCCGGAAGGCAGGAAATATCCTGTCTTTCCAGTACGATACAATGCCCCGGAAGCAGCTTCTCATTTTCCTGGTTGTGTCCGCCAATCATGATATGGAAAACATGGAAGGATTGCTTCACTTCATTCAATAAATCCTCTTTTGTGATACTCGTTCCGATATCATCTCCTATAACTCGGGCAATCGTTGCTCCCACCGAATCGCTGCGAATCTCCGCCATATCTCCGATGGTAAAAAGAAAGCCCTTTTGCTGTCTCTTCTTCACCGCATCAATATTGGTATGTCGGGACAAGAATTCCCAAAGACAGGTCGGCACCACCTGACCATTTCCATGATTTTCAAAGTAAATGTCTAAGAGCTGCTCGGCAATACGAATATCCGACTCAAACTGAGTCACCTGCAAGGGGGATGCATCCTGAAAATCTCCGTAAGCCGCACACATCAGGGCAGGATCTGCCACTGCTCCGATAGAATAAAGCTTAGTAATCAACTCATTTAAGGCTCCTGTTGCCAATTCCACCGCAAGATAGCCCATGGATCCCGTCACATCCAAGCCCACCACGATAGGAGTTGTATTGGGATGCTCCTCAGAGTCGAAACATTCTCTGGTTCCGATGAATTTCGGATTCATCTTGGGATCACACTCTCTTCTTGTAAATACTTCTTCTACTCTCTGCCCATTAGACAACTTTCTACTGCTTTTCAATTTCTGCCAATCTGATGCTGAATAACTACCGTATCCCATATTTTCCTCCTATTTCATCTTTACAAATCGGTGACCGCCAAAGCCCTCTTCGATCACCTTATCCCATGCGCCGAAGTCCTGAAAAGCATCCCCTTCCGGCTCTGCCAATAAAAATTCCTCCAAAAGAGCCGGACTATGGATATTTTCCGCCACGGATTTTGCAGTCTTTCGTAAATCCAGTAAATCCTGATTGCTATGCTTTCTTTCCACATTTCTCCAATCCCCAAAGAGCATCCCCTCATGGGTTAGGGAATTCACAAAAAGACTGGACGCCGTAATATCCCCGTGCTGAAGCTCTGAATACTCTAAAGCGCAACAGATATTTTCCATACGGGAAATCACCCAGGCCAAATGTTCCGAAGCAAAGGGTGCAAAGACCTCCGCGGGATAAAAATAGGGCTTTCTGGTAAAAATCAGACAAAGCTTCCCGGCATCTAAAGCAATCTTAGACTTTAGCATGGGAAAGCACCTTGATAATTTTACATCCGCTTCCGGAAAGCTAAGACGAGATAAGCCAAGCATAAAAGCATTTGCCCCATCCTCTCGGTCAAAGACATAGACTACCGACTCCCGACACAAATAGCAGACCATCTCCGGATAATGATAACAATCCATATAAGAGAGGGTTAAATTCTTGCCATTGGCCATAGGGTAGGTGGCTGTGCCCAGCTCTTCCCATAAAGTATCGCCGCTATAGTCATTTTCCTTCTCGCTGGCCTTCGCCTTGTAATAGGCCAAAAGCTTCTTTCGAAACTCATGATTCCCTTTAAATTCCGCATCGGACAGGAAGGCTCTTGCCCCGCAGTAGGGGCACTGAAAACCGCCGGCACTGCCTAGCTCCAGCTGGGCGCCACATTGCTTACAACGATAGCTAATCATAGACCTCCTTTGATGAGCAAATTCGTTAAGAACTTTCAAAAAACAGCAAAGTTTAATTACAGAGAAAGTATAACATAGATGGAGGGCGAGGTCTATTTGAAGAGATAAAAATAGCCTCTTGCCGTTACTGTCAAGTAATTGTTGGCAACTCTATCATACAGACTTATGAATGTCTTGCTTCGGTTTAGGCTCTGCCTCAAAGACACACTACGTTTCCTACTCGCTGCACTCGCTTTTTCACTCAGGCTCCTGCGCAAACTCGCCCTTCGGGCTCAAACATGCGCCCGCCTTCGTTGCTAGAGTGCAGCTCCCTACGGAAGCCTCGCGACCGTCTTTTTCGTGCATAGCCTAAGCCCTCACAAAGATTCCTTAATACCCGCCATAGAAAAATTCTGTAATGAATAGGCATTCTCTAATCTTTTTCTAAATCTTATACTTCGTTC
>CALIEL010000070.1 GCA_938022235.1 Oribacterium parvum | reverse complement strand
ATCAAGGATACAATGCCTTCTAGCGAACTAATGGTATCACATGGTGGTTACGATAACGGTGACGTTAACAAAGATATCAACTGTATGTTCCCAATTGATCGTCTTCATGAGTTGGCTAAAGATGGTGTAATTAAGGGGGTAGCTCCTGTACACTTCGGATTCATGGGCGGTGGTGGAAACCAGGAAAAGTTCAAAAACGAGACAGGTCCTGAAATTGCCAGACAGCTGAAAGAGGAGGGCGTAGACGCCGTAATCCTCACCGCTGGCTGAGGAACTTGCCATCGTTCTGCCGTGCTTGTGCAGAGAGCTATTGAGGCCGCAGGAATTCCTACAATTATCATTGCTGCGTTGCCTCCTGTCGTAAGACAGACCGGTTCCCCCAGAGCAGTTGCTCCTCTCGTTCCGATGGGTGCAAATGCCGGAGAGCCAAACAACAGAGAAATGCAATACAATATCGTAAAGGATACCTTAGAGCAGCTTGAGGAAATCGAGTCTGCAGGTAAGATTGTTCCTTTGCCATATGAATACGTTGCGAAGGTATAATGCCAAGAAATGTAAGCATGATCTTCATGCTTCCATTTTTTTCTAAATTTCCTTGGAGGACAGAATGAGTGAAGAAAGAGTATTGAGACAGTTAGCGATTAAGGCTTTTCATGTTCGTGCTGTTTCAGAGGGAGAGAAAGTCTCCTTGAAAAAAGAGGAAAATAAAGAATATAGCTTGGTGATCAATCCCAATCGTTTAAAGGACTTCGCCAAGCAGGAAGAGCTGATTGAAGATTGCAGCTTAAAAATCATTCATAAAAATGAAAGACATATTCCCATTAATTCTATTATGGATATTATGCCTATTTCCACCAAAGTCTTGGGAAAAATAGGAGAGGGAATTAGCCATACTTTAACCGGAGTGTATGTAATCCTCACCGCTACGGATACGGAAGGAAACTATGTTTCCGCCTTTGGAAATTCCGACGGATTTTTAGATGAACAGGTAGTGTTCGGCCGTGCCGGTACCCCGGGACCGGAGGACATTATCATCTTAATCGATGTGGTTTTACAGGCAAAGGCCGGATATTCCAGACCGGGTCCTGATGCCTGCCATAGACTATGTGATCATTTCTGTCAGGAAATTCGTGACGTATTAAAAAAGACCAACGGTTCCTTCTGTACGGAACGTCACGATTTTAAGGATGTAGAACGTCCGGGTAAGGATAAGGTGGTGTTAGTGAAGATGGTTTCCGGGCAGGGAGCGATGTATGACACCAGATTCCTTCCGGATGAACCTTCCGGATTTATAGGATCTCATTCAATTATTGACATTACCGGAGCGCCGATGATTATATCTCCCAATGAGTATCGTGATGGCGCTATTCGAGCATTATATTAAGAGGAGGAGCTTATGGGAATTGGACCATCAACCAAAGAAACCACCTTGCATCATTTTCGTGACCCTCTGGTAGAAGAGCTTTGCGATGATACTGACTTGGATTTTGTAGGTATTATACTTGCCGGAATTCCACAGGATAACGTTAATAAACTTTTTACCGGTAGTCGTGTAGGTGCCTGGGCGGAAGCCCTTCGTGTAAAAGGGGCAATTGTCAGTGAGGACAGCTGGGGAAACAGCAACGTGGATTTTGCCCAAGCCATTGAAGAAATCGGAAAAAGAGATATTGCGGTGGTTGGAGTTTCCTTTGTGGGAACGCAGGGTGCCTTTGTGGTTACGAATCAGTATATGAACACCATTGTGGACTTTAACAAGAGTGAAGAAGGCATTGAAACCAATGTGGTGGGAGAAAATAATATCGTTGCCCAGGATGCGAAGAAGGCAAAGGCTCTTTTGAAGCTGAAAATGAGAGCAGTGAAAAGATAAGTACCTTGGAAAGAATTCCTAAGAAGATATGGGGATTCTTTCTTTTTTTGTCCTTTTTAAGGCAATCCCTCGATTTTCCCAAGATTATCTTGTATGATAAAAAGTATAAGTAATGTAATATGCGAAAGAGATAAATTGAGATGATTAAGAACAAAGATAAATATAGAAGTATAAAGGATAAAAAGTAAAAATACTAATATACTTAGATGTAGAATAATGCTTTTGGAAATACAATGGAGTGAATAAAACTTATGGAGAGTACGCAGAATCTTGATTTTCACCAATTCTACAGTGTAGAAAAGCCTGAGGAAAAGAAAGAATCAAAGCATCTGATTATTGGAACTTCAGGGCATATTGATCATGGAAAAACCGCCTTAATTAAGGCCTTAACCGGATATGACGCGGATCGACTGGAAGAAGAAAAAAAGAGAGGGATGACCATTGAGCTGGGTTTTACCTCATTATCTCTTCCGGACGGTCAGAAAATTGGAATCGTGGATACTCCCGGTCATGAAAAATTTGTAAAAACCATGGTGTCCGGAGCTGTGGGTATGGATTTGGTTATGGTGGTTATTTCCGCAAAGGAAGGCATTATGCCCCAAACCAGAGAACATCTCAGTATTCTGTCCCTTCTTGGAATCAAGAATTTTATTATTTGCTTAACAATGATTGATCTTGTTTCTTCGGAAGAAGTGGAAATAAGAAAAGAGGAAATTACAGATTATCTGGAGGAGCAATTTTCTTTTACCGTACCAATTTTCCCCCTTTCTTCTTTTAGCAAAGAAGGAATTCCGGATTTAATAAAATATCTATCTACCTTGCATGAATTTATTCAAGGTAAGCCTGAACAGGGAATTTTCAGAATGTTTGTGGACCGGGCTTTCTCTATTGCAGGAGCGGGAACCGTTCTTACCGGAACGGCAATGTCAGGACGAATAGAAGTTAAAAAAGAGTATGCCCTCTATCCGAAGAATTTACCGGTTAAAGTCAGAAATCTGCAGGTTCATGGAAAGGACAGTGATATTGCGGTTGGCGGAGAAAGAGTTGCCGTGAATTTATCCTCGGTAGATAAGTCTCTTTGTCAAAAAGGGGATGTACTGGCGGAGAAGGATTTACTCTATCCCAGTTCCTTATTGGATTGCAGAGTTCAGGTAGATAATGCCTTAGAACAATCCATAAAAAACAACAGAAAGCTGGAGCTTCTTTTAGGAACAAGACATGTGCTGTGTAAGCTGGTTTGCCTGGAGGAGGACGGAATTCCCAATAAGAGCTCCGCTTTGGTTCAGTTACAGTGCGAAGAACCTGTGGTAGCCTTAAGCGGGGATCGATTTATCCTAAGAGATGAATCTCAAAAGCTAACCATTGGCGGGGGAAAGGTTATAGATCCTTTGCCCAAGGGCAGGCATAGAAGAGGGCGTTTTCAAACGGAACGGCTGAGAAGTCTGGAAGATGCGGATGAAGGCATTTTACTCCAAAATTTTTTCCACAAGAAAAAAGGCAATTTTCTGGCGCTTTCCGCCATTCGAAAGGCTTTTCCCGGATATGGCAATATCGAAAAGGCCTTAAGAGAGAAGGAAGAAACAGGAGAAATTACCAGCATCCTTTTGCAGGGAGAAAAATATTTGATTCTTAAAGAGGATTTGGAAGAGAAAGAAAAACAAATTCAGTACTATATGAAGGATTTTTATCAAAGAAATCCTTATAAAATCGGAGAAAAAACTTCGGTATTGTACAGTCGTTTTTTCAGCTCCTACAATAGAAATCTTTATAAGGCGCTTCTGGAGTATTGGCGTGAAAAGGAAATTTTCAGAATATCTCATGATATTCTAGCCATAAAAGATTATAAGATGAAAAAGGATGAAAAATACACCAAAATTGCCAATACCTTGATTACTCTGATGCAAAAGGCTAAATTTTCTTTCCCGAAAATTACGGAGCCCTTATGGAGCAAGGAGGAAGAAAAAATCCTGTTGGATATCGTTGCTTGTTTGGAAGAGAAGGGAACCCTGGTGCAACTGGAAGGGGAATATTATACTTTGGGTAATTTATTTTCCAAGTTAAAAGAATTTACTTTGGAAAAATTACAGAGCAAGGGAGAAATCACTGTAGAGGACTTGAGAGAAGAATTTTCCTTATCCAGAAAAAACAGTAAACTATTTTTTAAAGCTTGTGATCGATTGCATATTACCAAGGACAACGGCTTTGAAAGTGCAAGGAAGCCCTATCCTAAGCTTGACGAGACAGAGTAGGGGTTATAAAATGGCATTCGTTATCATAGAAAGTTCGAGGTGAAAAAATGGCTAGATATAATCATGCTGCCGTAGAGAAGAAGTGGCAGGAATTTTGGGAGAAAAATCCCATTAACCCAAAGGACGAGAAGAAAGAAAAATACTATTGCTTAGATATGTTCCCTTATCCCTCCGGTTCCGGACTGCATGTAGGACACTGGAGAGGCTACGTGATTTCCGATGCTTGGTCACGTTATCAGGTCATTAAGGGAAAGTATGTGATTCATCCCATGGGCTGGGATGCCTTCGGCTTGCCTGCTGAAAACTATGCCATTAAGATGGGAATTCATCCTTCTATCACCACAAAGAAAAATGTGGAGAACATTAAGCGACAGTTACAGCAGATTAATGCCATTTACGACTGGGACATGGAAGTGAATACTACTGATCCCAAGTTCTATAAGTGGACCCAGTGGATTTTTGTGAAAATGTTTGAGAAGGGACTGGCTTATGAAAAGGAGTTCCCTATTAACTGGTGTCCAAGCTGCAAAACAGGACTTGCCAATGAGGAAGTAGTGGATGGCAAGTGTGAACGTTGCGGTACGGCAGTTACCAAGAAGAATTTAAGACAGTGGATGCTGAAGATTACCGAATATGCAGATCGCTTATTGGATGATTTGCAGGAATTGGATTGGCCGGAAAAGGTTAAGAAGATGCAGGCAGAGTGGATTGGCCGTTCCTACGGAGCGGAGGTGGACTTTACCTTAGAGGGAAGAGAAGATAAGATTACTGTTTTCACCACAAGACCTGACACGCTTTACGGAGCCACCTTCCTTGTTCTTGCCCCGGAGCATCCTATGGTTCAGAAGATTTGTACGGATGCCCAAAGAGAAAAGGTAGAAGCCTATATTTCCATGGCAGCCAATAAGTCCAACGTGGAAAGAATGGCGGTGAATGACAAGGATAAAACCGGAGAGTTTACCGGAGCCTATGCCATTAATCCATTAAACGGGGAGAAGTGTGCTATTTGGATTTCCGACTATGTATTGGCAGATCACGGAACCGGAGCCATTATGTGTGTACCTGCTCATGATGCCAGGGACTTTGCTTTTGCCAAGAAGTTTGACCTTCCCATTGTTCAGGTTATTTCCAAGGACGGGAAGGAAGAGGTATTGGAAGAGGCATATACGGAAGCCTCCGGTATTATGATTAACTCCGGAGAGTGGAATGGAAGAGAGTCCTCCGAATTAAAGGTGGAAGCGGCTAATGAGGTGGAGAAAAGAGGCTTCGGCCGGAAGACCGTAAGCTTTAAGCTCAGAGACTGGGTTTTCTCCAGACAAAGATACTGGGGAGAGCCGATTCCTATCGTACATTGTGAGAAATGCGGAAATGTAGCGGTACCGGTGGAAGAGCTTCCTTTAAAGCTACCTGAGGTAGAAAACTATGAGCCTACCGGAACGGGAGAATCTCCCTTGGCCGGCATTACTGACTGGGTAAACTGCACTTGTCCAAAGTGTGGAGGTCCGGCAAAGCGGGAGACTAATACAATGCCTCAGTGGGCAGGATCTTCCTGGTATTTCTTGCGTTATGTTGATAATCATGATGACAAGGCTTTGGTCAGCAGAGAGAAGGCTGATAAATATTTGCCGGTGGATATGTATATCGGAGGCGTGGAGCATGCAGTATTACACCTTCTGTATTCCCGTTTCTGGACCAAATTCCTCTATGATATCGGTGTGGTAGGATTTAAGGAGCCCTTTGTAAAGCTCTTTAATCAGGGAATGATTTTAGGACAAAACGGTATTAAGATGTCCAAGTCCATGGGAAATGTAGTTTCTCCCGATGATCTGGTTAGGGATTACGGCTGTGATGCTCTTAGACTTTATGAGCTTTTTGTAGGTCCCCCCGAATTGGATGCGGAATGGGATGACAGAGGAATTGATGGAGTTTATCGTTTCCTGAATCGTTTCTATAATCTTGTGGAAGAATCCAAGGATAAGAATATCAGTCCTACGAAAGAAATGATTCGTGTACGACATAACTTAATTCATGATATTCAGCTTCGTTTTGACAGCTTCAACTTAAATACTGTTGTTTCCGGCTTTATGGAGTACAATAACAGCCTCTTGGATCTGGCGAAGAAAGAAGGGGGCGTAGATTTGGAAACCCTTCGCAGCTTCTCCGTGCTTTTGGCTCCATTTGCTCCCCATATTGCAGAGGAGTGTTATCATTTGGCAAAGGGAGAAGGCAGTGTATTTGCCGCCGGCTGGCCTGAGTACGATGATAAAGCCATGGAGGCGGATGAAATTAAGCTTCCTTTACAGGTAAACGGAAAAGTAAAGGCGGTACTGGAGGTTCCCAAGGATTTAAGCAAAGAAGAAATTCTTGCTAAGGCTAAGGAATGTTTAGGGGATAAGTTGGACGGTACTCTCGTAAAGGAAGTGTATATTCCCGGAAAAATCGTGAACTTTGTTGTCAAATAACAGAAGAATTTTTCTTACATTTTTGTAAAGCCCTATAGATTTTTTTTAGGATTCTTTTCTATACAAATGAAAAGATTATGGTATGATAAAAAGGTGCTGTGTTTCAGCACCTTTTATTCTTGAAGAATATCGCCTGCAAAATGAGCGGTATCTTCTTATGAGCCGATGGTATAGGCAAAGCCTGTCCTATCCGGATTATCAGTTAATAAACATATACAAAGGATGGAATATGATAGCCAGCGAAAGAAGATTATCTCAAGGAATCAGTAGAGCAAAGGGTGGTTCAAGAAGCAGAAGTGCCCAGTACAGCTATGGCGATAAAGGGGCACGTAGTGGACGAAGTAATGGTAGAAGCGGTGGACGACGCCCCAAGAACAATGGCCATCTTCCTATCATTATAGCCGCAGTAGCCCTGTTCGGAAGTGCAGCCGCAGTCTTTGCTTTAAGCCGGAATGCCGGCTTTTTTCATGAAGCGGAGACCACTGCTACGGAAACGGAGTACATAGATCCCAATGCAATTCATGAGGATTTGTATTTGGATTATTCCGCCTTTAAACCGGGAGCGGAGCTTTTAAATCTAAAGGGAATGACCAAGGAGCAGGTAATTGATTTCTTGAAGAAATCTTACACCTGGCATCTTGTGGTAAAAAATGCCAATCCTAATATTGATTATTTTTCCATGCCGGAATTTCCAAAGGCGGAAGACAATAAAAGCGAAGACGGTATTGATGATCAAGGAACGGAGGAAGTGGTAAAGGTTAAGAATACCCTTTCCGATGTAACCATTCGTCCCAATAAGAGTGACTATGAAATTCCGGATATCTTATCCGACAGCATTACAGATTTTGTAGACCAGATTTATACCAAGTATCAGGAAGAGAAGGCTTCGGAAAGCAGTACGGAGGAGAGCT
This sequence comes from Oribacterium parvum, assembly GCA_938022235.1. Taxonomy (GTDB): domain Bacteria; phylum Bacillota; class Clostridia; order Lachnospirales; family Lachnospiraceae; genus Oribacterium; species Oribacterium parvum_A. The sequence continues at coordinate 4,283 of CALIEL010000070.1, read as the reverse complement.
CCACAGAGAAGAAAAAGAAGAAGAAAAAGGCGGAAGAAACCACTGCGGAAAGTTCAACTGCCATTCAGGCGGATTACATTCTGCAGCTTCCCGATTTTAGCGATAAAATTAAAGACTATGTGAATCAGCTTGCGATTGTTTGGAAGATGGCTCCGAAAAATGGAGACATTACCAAGTACAATAAATCTACCGGAGAATTTGAATTTGGCGGCAGCAAGGACGGTTATGCCATTAATGTGGATGCTACCGCGCAGGATATTCTGAAAGCCCTGAACAATAAAGAATTTTCCTCCGAGATTAGTACTGAGGGAGAGAAGGTTCCCGCATCCACTGCATCCATTAAGGATCAATATAAGATTATTGCCAGCTTTACCACCAAAACTACTTCCAATGAACTGAGAAATACCAATGTTCGTCTTGCGGCAGAGGCGGTAAACGGTACTGTTCTTCAGCCCGGAGAGGAGTTTTCCTTTAACGGTGTAGTAGGACAGAGAACTGCAGAAAAGGGCTATAAGGCGGCTGCGGCTTATAATCAGGGAGAAGTTGTAGAAGAGGTAGGAGGAGGAATCTGCCAGATTTCTTCCACTCTATACAATGCGGTATTCCGCTCCGGATTAACCACGACCTATCGCAGATCCCACACCTTTGCCCCTAACTATGTAACTCCGGGTACGGATGCTACGGTATCTTGGCCGGGACCGGATTTTAAGTTTGTGAATGATTCCAAGCATGCCATCGGTATTCGTGCCTGGTATTCCAACCAAACCGCTACAGTACAGATCTACGGAATTCCTGTACTTCCCAGCGGAGTGAAGTGGGAATTGGAATCCGAGAAGATTAAAGATCTTCCCGTTCCGGCAGTGCAGGTAATTACTCCACAGCAGGGTAAGGAGAGCAACGGTTCCGCCGGTTCCGAATGGCAGGCCTATAAGATTATTACTAAGGACGGCAAGACTGAGAAGGTAAAAGATCATTATGTCAGCTATCAGGGACATACTCCTAAGAAGTACAGTGCAAATGCTGTAGAAAGCAGTAGTGCAGCGGAAAGCACGGCAGCAAGCAGTTCGGCAAGCACGGAAAGTAAGGCTTCAGAGACCAAGGCACAGGAGAGTAAAACCCAGAGTGCCACAAAGGCTTCTGAGAATCCTGTTGTTTCCAATGAGGGACCTGTAGGTAATAACAGTGTTCCCACTACGGAAGCGGATGTTATTTCCGGCGGTCCAGGAACCTAAGGTTTACGGCAGCTTTGAATTTTTTGACAATTGTCAAGGAATTCAAAGCTGCTTTTTTCTTTAAAAAGCGAAAAAATACTTGTGAAAAAAATAGCTATTGTACTAAATCAAAAACGGTAAGTGTTTTCCTTGATTTTAGCATGGGGATAGATTAGTATTCCCTTGTATGATTTCCCTAAAAGGGGAAAGGTAGAGGTTTTGTTTATTTCAGTTTAGGAGGAAACTTATGGCAAGAAAAATGAAGACCATGGACGGTAATCAGGCTGCTGCTCATGCGTCCTATGCGTTCTCAGAGGTCGCTGCGATTTTCCCAATTACTCCTTCTTCCGTTATGCCTGAGCATATGGATGAGTGGGCAACAGAGGGAAGACAGAATATTTTAGGTGAGACTGTTCAGGTTACTGAGATGCAGTCCGAGGCAGGTGCTGCAGGTGCTGTGCATGGTGCTTTGGCTGCCGGTGCTTTAACTACTACATTTACAGCATCTCAGGGTCTTTTATTGATGATTCCGGACATTTATAAGGTTGCCGGAGAGCAGCTTCCCGGTGTATTTGATGTTTCTGCAAGAGCTGTTGCCAGCCACGCCCTTTCTATCTTCGGTGATCACTCCGATGTTATGGCTTGTCGTCAGACCGGTGCCGCTTTACTTTGTGAGTCTTCCGTTCAGGAAGTTATGGACTTAACTCCTGTAGCTCACCTTGCAGCATTAAAGGGACGTATTCCTTTCATCAACTTCTTTGACGGATTCCGTACTTCCCATGAGATTCAGAAGATTGAAGAGTGGGATTACGAAGACTTAAAGGATATGGTGGATTGGGAGTATGTAGATGCATTCCGTCAGAACGCATTAAACCCGAATCACCCTGTAGAGAGAGGTTCCGCTCAGAACCCTGATATTTTCTTCCAGGCAAGAGAGGCTTCCAACCCTTATTATGATGTACTTCCTGCTATCGTTCAGGAGTACATGGACAAGGTTAATAAGAAGATCGGAACCAATTACCAGCTCTTTAACTACTATGGAGCTCCGGATGCAGAGCACGTAATTATTGCTATGGGTTCTGTAAACGAGACCATTGAAGAGACCATCGATTATTTGGCTGAGAAGGAAGGCAGAAAGCTTGGACTTATCAAGGTTAGACTGTATCGTCCATTTGCTGTTGACGCTTTCTTAAAGGCCATTCCAAAGACAGTAAAGACTATTTCCGTATTGGACCGTACAAAGGAGCCTGGATCTATCGGTGAGCCTTTATACTTAGACGTTGTAGCTGCTCTTTCCACCAGCGAATTTAAGAACGTAACCGTTCTTTCCGGACGTTACGGCTTAGGTTCCAAGGATACTACTCCTGCACAGATCGTAGCTGTATACAACAATACCGATAAGAAGAGATTTACCATCGGTATCAACGATGATGTAACTCACCTTTCCTTACAGGAAGGACCATCCATCGTTACTACTCCAAAGGGAACTGTAAACTGTAAGTTCTGGGGACTGGGAGCAGACGGTACTGTTGGTGCGAATAAGAACTCCATCAAGATTATCGGAGATAACACAGATAAGTACGCACAGGCTTACTTTGACTATGACTCCAAGAAGTCCGGCGGTGTTACCATGTCTCACTTAAGATTTGGTGATAAGCCGATTAAGTCTACTTACCTCATTAAGAGAGCAAACTTCGTTGCTTGTCACAATCCTTCCTATATGACCAAGTTCAACATGGTTCAGGAGCTGGTTGACGGCGGTACCTTCCTACTTAACTGTACATGGTCCAAGGATGAAGTGGAGAAGCATATTCCGGGTCAGGTGAAGAAGTACATGGCTGAGCACAATATCAAGTTCTACATCATTAACGGTGTAAAGATCGGTATTGAGACCGGTATGGGTCCGACTCGTATTAACACGATTCTCCAGTCCGCATTCTTTACTTTAACCGGTATCATTCCGAAGGAGCAGGCAAACAAGCTCATGAAAGATGCCGCTCAGAAGACTTACGGACGTAAGGGTGAAGATGTCGTTAAGAAGAACTGGGCTGCAATCGACGCCGGTGCCAATGCCTTTGAAGAAGTGGAAGTTAAGAAGGAATGGGCAAATTGTGCGGATGAAGGTCTGGAATTCAAGACAAAGACTGTTGGAAGAGCCGATGCACTGGATTTTGTAAACAACATTCAGAACCATGTTTCCGCTCAGGAAGGAAATAATCTTCCGGTATCCGCTTTCCAGAGCTACGTGGACGGTTCCACCCCTGTCGGTACGGCTGCTTATGAGAAGCGCGGTATTGCAGTCAATGTTCCTGTATGGAATCCGGATAACTGTATTCAGTGTAATTTCTGTTCTTATGTCTGCCCGCATGCCGCTATTCGTCCGTTTGCTTTCACAGAGGAAGAAGCGGAGAAGGCACCGAGTGGAAATCAGACTAAGCCGATGACCGCTATGGCAAACTATAAGTTTGGCATTAAAGTTTCCGTATTGGATTGCGTAGGTTGCGGTTCTTGTGCAAATGTCTGCCCGGGAATGAAGGGCGAGAAAGCCCTTGTGATGTCTCCGAGAGAGGATCACGAGGATGCACAGAAGTACTTCGATTATGCAGTGACTCTTCCGGAGAAGGAAGAAGTAATTGCGAAGTTCAAAGAGACTACCGTGAAAGGTTCTCAGTTTAAGAAGCCGCTCTTCGAGTTCTCCGGTGCTTGTCCGGGTTGTGGAGAGACGCCGTATGCAAAGCTTATTACACAGCTTTTCGGAGAGAGAATGTACATCAGTAATGCTACAGGATGTTCTTCTATCTGGGGTAACTCTTCTCCCTCTACACCGTATACGGTAAATGCCAAGGGTCAGGGACCGGCATGGGATAATTCTCTTTTCGAGGATAATGCAGAGTTTGGTTACGGTATGCTTCTTGCACAGAACGCTATCCGTGATCGTTTGAAGAAGCAGGTTGAGAGACTGGCTGAAGAAAGTAAGGACAGCGCAGTAGTGGAAGCTGCCAAGGAATATTTGGATACCTTTGCTGTCGGTGCAACGAACGGTACCGCTACAGAGAAGCTTCTTGCCGCTTT